>CAXSIB010000581.1:0-2305 GCA_964237095.1 uncultured Actinomycetales bacterium | reverse complement strand
GCGTCCTGGTCGGCGCCCCGGCGCAGCGCGGCCGACGTCAGCCCGACGGCGGTGACGGTCCCGGCCCGCAGCGCGGCCGCCGCGTCGGTGATCGTCAGGGTGGTGGTCGTCAGGGTCCCGGTGGCGCTCATGCCTGCTCCCACGACGGGTCGAAGCCCAGCCCGGGCGTCACGTCTCGGCCGGTGACGGCGTACAGGCCGTCGGCCCGGGCGCGGATCTCGGGGTAGGCGGCGGTGAGCCGGGCGGTCTCCTCGGGCGTCATCGTGAGGCGGGCGGCGTCGAGCAGGGCGTGGGCGACGGTCGCCGGGTCCGGGGCGGGGAGCACGGGCCTCCTTCGGTCGGGGTCGGACCCCGGCCGGGAGGGACGGGTGGGCTCATCCTCCGGAGCCGCGGGTTCCCGGGGCAAGCGTTTGCCTGTTACGAACGTGTGGCCGCGGCCCGCGTTCGTCCGCCGCGGTCCACGCCGGGGGGCACGCGTCGACCGGGCGGTCACCCGCGGGGCGTCCGCCGGCGCACCCGTCCGGCCCCGCCCGGTGCTGGACGCCCCGCGTCGGTCCCGTTAGCGTCCGCCGATGCGATCGCGACCGCTGCCCCGCCCGTTGTCCCGCCCGCTGTCCCGCCCGCTGTCCCTGACGGTCACCGCGGTGACCGTGGCCCTCGCCGCGGCGGGCTGCACGGGCGGCGGTGCCCCCGTCGCGGCCACGCCGACCCCCTCGACCGCGGCCACCCCCACCGCGACCGTCCCGTCGGCCCCGGCGGTGGTGCGGTCGCCGACCTCCCCGGCGCCGACCTCTCCGAAGGCGACCTCCCCGTCACCGACCACCCGCGTGGCGGTGGTGCGCCCCGTGCGGGCTCCGCGGCACACGCCGGGGGAGGTCTCGCGGGTGACCTGGTCACCGGCGCGTCACGAGACCCTCGCGGTCGTCTGGCGCGACGCCCGCCGCGGCACGTACGTCGTCCGGGCGGCCTGCACCGCCGCGCGGTCCGGGGTGCGGATGTCCGTGGTCCTCCGCGACGCCCGCCCGCAGGCGGTCCCCGCGATGGGAGGCACCCCGGTGCTGGCGACCCTCGGCGTCATCTGCGACGGGCAGGTGTCCACGGCCGGCTTCTCCGGGTTCGGGGTCGGCGGTCCGGTCCAGGTCGACTACACCTCGTCGACGGCCCTGACCTCGGCCTACGCGGTCCTCGACCCGGCCGCGGGCTGAGGCTCAGCGGCGGTCCGGGCCGCCGCCGCCCTCGTCGTCGATCAGCACCGACCGGGCCCAGTCCGGCCCCGCCGGCGTCGGCAGGCCGGGCGCGGCCAGGAGTCCGACGACCACCCGGATCCCGCGCGGCGGCGCGGTCGGCCACGGGGTCCAGCCGTCGGTGAGGACCACCACCACCGACGGCCGGGGACGCAGTGCGGCGGCCGCCGCGATCCCGGCGCCCATGTCGGTGCCCCCGCCGCCGGCGAGGACCACCTGCGAGGCCCGGGTCACCCGCCGCGCGGTGTGCGCGGCGGTGTCCACGGCGAGCACCCGCAGGCTGCCGCCGGGCAGCCCGGCCCGGGCCAGGATCGCCTCGACCTCCGCGAGCGCCCGGCCCAGCAGGGCCTCGGACATCGAGCCGGAGGTGTCGCAGATGACCGCGACCTCGGGCACCGGCCGCACCATCGTCGGCAGCACCACCGGGAGCACGGCCGCGCCGCGGCGCGACGGCCGGCGGTAGGAGAAGTCGACGCTCCCGGTCACGGCCGCGACCGCCGCCCGGACCTGCCCGGCCAGCACGCGCCGCCAGTCGAGCCGGCTGGGGACGAGGGCCTCGGCCCAGCGCAGCCACCCGGCGGGAACGGTCCCCGGCGTCCGCCCGGCGCGCGCGACGTCCGCGGCGACGGCCAGGCGGAGCAGTGCCCCCGCGGTCGCGTCGAGTCCCGACCCCGGCGACGTCCCGAGCCCCCCGCCGTCGTCCGGGCGGCCGTCGGCGCCGGACCCGCAGTCCCAGTGGCGGGGCCCGTCGCCGGCCGCGGCCAGGTACTCCTCGGCGAGGCGGTGCGGCTCGCAGCCCAGCTGCTCCGGGAGGTCGGGGGCGACGCCGGGGACGAGGTCGCCCGGCACGTCGTCGTTGACCTCGGCGTCGACGCAGCGGTTCCACCGTCCCCGGTCGGTCACCCCGGCCGCCTCCCCGCGCGCCGCGTGGTCGCGCAGCAGGTGGCCCACCAGGTGCAGGAGCAGGCGGCCGAGCTCCGCGACCTCGAGGCCACCGGCCACCGCGGGGTCGGCGCGCACCGCCCAGCGGCGGTCCACCCCGACCGTGCCGCTGCCCGGGT
>CAXSIB010000580.1:0-2322 GCA_964237095.1 uncultured Actinomycetales bacterium | reverse complement strand
AGGAAGCCGGCGCGCCAGGCGACCTCCTCGGGGCACCCGATCTTCAGGCCCTGGCGGTGCTCGACGGTGCGGACGAACTCCCCGGCGTCCATGAGGGAGTCGAACGTGCCCGTGTCGAGCCACGCGGTGCCCCGGGGGAGGACCTCGACCTGGAGCCGGCCCTGCTCCAGGTAGGCGCGGTTGACGTCGGTGATCTCGTACTCCCCGCGCGGGGAGGGTGCGAGGTCCCGCGCGATCGCGACCACGTCGTTGTCGTAGAAGTAGAGCCCCGGCACGGCGTAGGAGCTCCGCGGGCGGGTCGGCTTCTCCTCCAGCGACAGGGCCTTCCCGGCCGCGTCGAACTCCACGACCCCGTACGCCGTCGGGTCGGACACCCGGTAGGCGAAGACCGCGCCGCCGTCGATCGAGGTGAACCGCCGCAGCTGCGTGCCGAGGCCGGACCCGTAGAAGATGTTGTCCCCGAGGACGAGGGCGGCGGCCTCGCCGCCGAGGAAGTCCGCCCCGAGGACGAACGCCTGCGCGAGCCCGTTCGGGACCGCCTGGGTCGCGTAGCGGATCGAGATCCCGAACTGGGAGCCGTCGCCGAGCAGGCGGGTGAACTGGTCGGCGTCGTGCGGGGTGGTGATCACCAGGACGTCGCGGATCCCCGCCAGGAGCAGCGTCGAGAGCGGGTAGTAGACCATCGGCTTGTCGTAGACGGGCACCAGCTGCTTGCTGACCCCGAGGGTGATCGGGTGCAGCCGGGTCCCGGATCCACCGGCGAGGATGATGCCGCGCACCCGCCGACCTTATCGGCCCGCCGCAGCCCGCCGGGCGGCCGCAGCGCCGTCCGCCGCCGACGACCCCCGCCGACGACCCCCCGCCCCGAGAGGACCTCATGACCGACCCGGCCCCGACCGTCCCGCTGCTCCACGGCGCCGCGATGCCCCGACTCGGCCTGGGGACCTGGCCGCTGGACGACGCCGGGGCCGCGGCGACGGTGGCGGCCGCGGTGGAGATGGGCTACCGCCTGGTCGACACCGCCGAGGCGTACGGCAACGAGCGCGGGGTCGGCGCCGGCCTGCGCGCGAGCGGGGTGCCGCGCGACGAGCTGTTCGTCACGACCAAGTTCGACCTCCGGTGGCACGGGGTCGACCTCGTCCGCGAGGCCCTCGAGGGCAGCTGCGAGCGGCTCGGCCTCGACCACGTGGACCTCCTGCTGATCCACTGGCCGAACCCCGCCGCGGACCGCTACGTCCAGGCGTGGGAGGGCCTCGTGCGCCTGCTCGCCGACGGCCGCGTCCGGGCCGTCGGGACCTCGAACTTCAAGCCGGCCCACCTGGACCGGGTCATCGCCGCGACCGGCACGGCCCCGGACGTCAACCAGATCGAGCTGAGCCCGGCCGTCACCCGCGACGCGGCCCGCGCGTACGACACCGCCCACGGGATCGTCACGGAGTCCTGGTCGCCGATCGGCGGCGCGGGCACCGGGGTCCTCAAGGAGCCGGTCGTCCGGGAGCTGGCCGAGCGCCACGGCCGGACCCCCGCGCAGGTCGTGCTCCGGTGGCACGTACAGCTCGGGCTGGTGGCCGTGCCGAAGTCGAGCGACCCCGACCGGCTGCGGCAGAACCTCGAGGTCTTCGACTTCGCCCTCACCGACGAGGAGATGGCGCGCGTCTCGGCCCTCGACCGCGGCGAGGACGCGGCCACCGACTCCGACGCGTTCGGCCACTGAGGGAGGGAGGTCCGCCGACACGGAAAGGTGGGTGGCCCGCCGGCCCGAGATGGGGGGTCGATCCCGATGTGGGCCAGGAGCTGTGCTCCCTACCGTCGGATCGTCCGCACGACGATCACGAGCCGGGAGTGCCGATGCCCCTCTCCATGGACGTCCACACCATCGACGGCGCCACCGTCGCCGACGTGGCGGTCGCGCACGCGGCCGACCTCGAGGTCCAGGGCGCGCACGACGTCCACTACCTGCGGTACTGGGTCAACGAGGCCGAGGGCAAGGTCTTCTGCCTCGTCGACGCTCCCTCGGCGGATGCGGCCACCACCGTCCACCGCGAGTCCCACGGTCTCGTCGCCGACGACGTCTCCGAAGTCCGTGAGGGACTGTGATGCGGGTCGGGTCGCTCGCGAGGTTCCACGACATCGCAGGCCGCCGAGGCGGCCTGCGGCGGCCTGCTCGAGCGGTTCCAGCAGGAGCTCCCCGACGCGCGCTGGTCGTGGAGCGCGTGCGACGGCCTCTTCAGCCCTCGCCCGCTCGCGCCGCCGTTCGACCTGGCGGCCGGGCTCGGCGGCCGCACCGGCGGTGCGCGAGGCGCGGCGGCGCCTCGACGACCT
>CAXSIB010000579.1:0-2325 GCA_964237095.1 uncultured Actinomycetales bacterium | reverse complement strand
ACGCGTTCACCGCGGTCCAGGCCAGCTGGAACGGGCCGCTGGAGCTGTTCGCGCCATGGGGACGCACGCTCGCGGCCGTCGTCCGCAGCGGGGGCCGGCACGCCGCGGTGACCGACGTCGCCGTGCTCTCCGTCGTCCTGGTCGTGGTGCTGACGGTCGCGGCAGACCTGCTCCGCCGCCGCCGGTACCCCGGGCTGCCGGTCGAGCTCGTCGCGCTGGGGGCGGCGTTCGTGGTCTACCTCGTCGCCCTCGTCCCGCCCGACTCGTCCTACCCCCGGTTCCTCGTGCCGGTGGTCACCGCCCCGGTCGCCCTCGCCGCCCTGCTCGCGGGCCGGTCGCGGTGGTGGACCGTCGCCGTCGTGGTCGGCTGCCTCGCGGGGCAGGCCGCCTGGCTGGCCGCCTACCTGCTCGGCTACCGCCACCTCACGCCCTGACCCTCGACGCCCTGACCCCTGACCTCTGACCTCTGACCTCTGACGCCCGGATCCCCGACCACCGGGCGTCCCGCGGGGGCGCCGGGTGCTCGCCACGGGCTCGGGAAGCGCCCCCGACTAGGCTCGGGGACCAGAGTCGGTGACCATGCCGTCGTCACAGGAGTCCCGCCGGGAGGTGTCGCACGTGCCGCCCACGACGACGACGGAGTCGCTGCGCGCGCTGCTCGGGCCGGTGGTGACCGGGGCCGGCTTCGACCTCGAGGACCTCACCGTCACCCCCGCCGGGCGTCGGCGGCTCCTGCGGATCACCGTCGACGGCGACGGCGGGATCGACCTCGACGCCGTCGCCGAGATCAGCCGCGTCATCTCCGCCGCCCTCGACGACGCCGACGCGTTCGGCCCGGTCGCCTACGTGCTCGAGGTCGGCTCACCCGGGGTCGAGCGGCCGCTGACCGCGCCCCGGCACTGGCGGCGGGCGGTCGGCCGGCTCGTCGAGGTGACCGCCCGGGCCGACCCGAGAGGACGTCCGGCGTCCCCGCTGACCGGCCGGGTCGTGCGCGCCGGAGAGACCTCCGCGGTCCTCGACGTGGCCGGCGCCGAGCAGGAGATCACCTACGACGGCGTGGCCCGCGCGCAGGTCGAGGTCGAGTTCCGCCGCCCCGGCGCCGACGCGGACGAGCCCGTGGACCTGGAGCTCGACCGCGACGACACCGGTCCCGACGACGACGACGAGACCGACGACGACACCGACCTCGACCGTGACGAGGCCGACGACCCCGACGAGACGCACGACCCCCACGCCGGTCCTGACGACGACCCGGGTGCCGACCGCGACGACGGGCCCGCGGGGCCCGCCGCCGGCGCACCCGGGACCGGACCGGCCGCACCCGACCGGAGAGGCTGACCCGTGGACATCGACATGAGCGTGCTGCGCACGCTGGAACGTGAGAAGGGGCTGTCGCTGCCCTGGGTCGTCAACGCGATCGAGGCGGCGCTGCTCGTCGCGTACGAGAAGGGCGAGGACGACCGCAAGGGCGCCCGCATCGCCCTCGACCGCAAGACCGGGCACGTGACGGTCTGGGCGCGGGAGAAGGCCGAGGACGGCACCGTCCGCGAGGTCGACGACACCCCGTCGGACTTCGGCCGGGTCGCCGCCGCCACCGCCCGCCAGGTCATCCTCAACCGGATCCGCGAGGCCGAGGACGAGAAGCTGTTCGGGGAGCTGGCCGGCCGCGAGGGCGAGCTCGTCTCCGGCGTCGTCCAGCAGGCCCGCGACCCGCGCCTGGTGATGGTGGACCTCGGCCCGATCGAGGCCCTGCTGCCGCCCGAGGAGCAGGTGCCGGGGGAGTCCTACGTCCACAACACCCGGCTGCGGGTGTACATCACCGACCTCCGGCGCGGCACCCGCGGCCCGCAGGTCACGGTGTCGCGCAGCCACCCCAACCTGGTCCGCAAGCTGTTCGCCCTCGAGGTGCCGGAGATCGAGCAGGGCGTGGTGGAGATCGCCGCGATCGCCCGCGAGGCCGGGCACCGCACGAAGATCGCCGTCCGCGCCCGCCGCGACGACGTCAACGCCAAGGGCGCCTGCATCGGCCCGATGGGCCAGCGCGTGCGCAACGTGATGGCCGAGCTCGGCGGGGAGAAGATCGACATCATCGACTGGGCCGCCGACCCGGCCACGTTCGTCGGCAACGCGCTGTCGCCGTCGCCCGTCGTCAGCGTCACCGTCGTCGATCTCGCGCAGCGCTCGGCGCGGGTCGTCGTCCCCGAGGCCCAGCTGTCCCTGGCGATCGGCCGGGAGGGCCAGAACGCCCGCCTCGCCGCCCGCCTCACCGGCTGGCGGATCGACATCCACTCCGACGCCGAGCCCGCGGGCGGCGCCGCCGCTCCC
>CAXSIB010000578.1:0-2327 GCA_964237095.1 uncultured Actinomycetales bacterium | reverse complement strand
ATCGCCTACCTCCGAGATCCCGAAACCCTTCCGGCGGCGATCGCCGGGTCCTCCCACGTGGTCGCCGCCCGCTCCGGCGGTCACCTGGTGGGACTTGCCCGGGTCATCTCCGATGGGGTCACCATCTGCTACCTCCAAGACGTCCTCGTCGAACCGGGCCTGCACCGGACCGGTGTCGGCCGGACCCTGGTCACCGCGGTCCTCGAGCCATACCAGGCGGTCCGGCAGAAGGTCCTCCTCACCGACGCCGAACCCGGACAGCGCCGTTTCTACGAAGCCCTCGGATTCCGGGAGGTCCGTGACGTCGCCGAGGGCTCCCTGCGGGCGTTCGTCCGGTTCGACAGCCCCACCGCCGGGACGACGACCGCCTGATCCACTGAGGACCGGACGCGGCCGGTAACAGTTGACGCGGCTCGGGACATGGACCGGGTATGGACGCCACCGACGCCGGGCCCGTCGACCCCGGGAGCACCGGCGAAGACCGGCTGCGGTTCGACGGCCTGTACCGGGCCCACCGCGCCCCGGTGGTGTCCTACCTGCGCCGCCGGGGCGCCGCCGACCCGGAAGCCCTGGCCGCGGAGACCCTGCTGACGCTCTGGCGGCGCCGGCCGTGAGGCCTGCACCGTGCCCGACGACGCCCTCCTCGCCGAACACCCCCAGGGGGTCACGCAGTGGGCGCCCGACCCGGACTCCGCCGACCGGCTCCGGCGGGATTCCCTCGACATGGCGAGCTGACCCACCGGGTCGCACGCCCGCCCGCGCTGAGGTGTGGACCGGTGGCGACAGTGGCTCCGATGACTCTGGGGTGGTCTTGTGCCAGCGACCCGGGTGGCGCAGGGTTGGGGGGCGGTCGAGGCCGACCGTCCCGATCCTGGAGGCACCGATGCCGCTGCAGACCCGCCCGCCCTTCGACCCCGAACTGGCCGCCGTCCTCACCGCGGTCGGTGAGCAGCTGCCGTCGACCCTGACCCCGGACATGATCGGACCGATGCGCCTCGCCATGATCACGCCGCCGATCGAGGAGGTCCTGGCCGCCCGCCCGGGCGTGAGCCACCGCGAGGAGACCGTGCCCGGCTACGAGGGCGCCGACATGGTCGTGTCGGTCTTCGCGAGGAAGGACCACCACTCGCCCGGTCCCGGACTCGTGCACACCCACGGCGGCGGGATGATCATCGGCGACCGCTTCACCGGGGTCGACGTGATGCTCGACTGGGTGGAGCGCTTCGACGCGGTGTGCGTCTCCCTGGAGTACCGGCTCGCCCCCGAGCACCCGGACCCGTATCCGGTCGAGGACTGCTACGCCGGCCTCGTGTGGACCGCGGCGCACGCCGGGGAGCTCGGCATCGACCCGGGTCGGATCATCATCGCCGGCGGCAGCGCCGGGGGCGGACTGGCCGCGGGCACCGCGCTGCTGGCCCGCGACCGGGGCGGGCCGGCCCTGTTCGCCCAGGTCCTCATCTACCCGATGATCGACGACCGCAACCAGACCGTGTCCGCACACCAGATCGACGGCGAGGGCGTGTGGGACCGGACGAGCAACCAGACCGGCTGGGACGCCCTGCTCGGTGACCGCCGCGGCGGTCCCGACGTGAGCATCTACGCCGCCCCCTCGCGGGCCACCGACCTGTCCGGGCTGCCTCCCACGTTCATCGACGTCGGCACCGCCGAGGTCTTCCGCGACGAAGACGTCTCCTACGCCGGCGCCATCTGGGCCGCGGGCGGCATCGCCGAGCTGCACGTCTGGCCGGGCGGGTTCCACGGCTTCGACCTCATGGCGCCCCAGGCCGTGCTCTCACAGGCCATGACCGCCGCCCGGACGGCATGGATGCAGCGACTCCTCAAGACCTGACCCGACCAGCCGACCGTGCGGGTCGCGGACGGCTGCGAGGCTGCGGGTGCTGCCGAGCACCGCGACGGCTCCGGCCGCTCAGGGCTGCTCGGTGTCGACCGCGGGCCTACCGGGTCTGGTCGTCTCCGGGAACCCGAACGGTGGCCGCGTCGGGGGCGTGGATCCGGGTCCCGGCGAGGTCGGCGAGAACCGCACCGGCGGGTGTGAGGGTGCCGACCCGCCAAGGCTGCCCGTCCCCGGGGCGGGGTTGGACCACGGCCCCGGGTCAGGTGGAGGTGCCTTCGACGCCGCCGGCGGCGACCTCGTCGAGAACGGTGTCGGTCGCGGCGGCGGCGACCGGGGCGGCGGCGTCCTCGGGGTCGGCCTCCTCCGGGACCGCGAGGGTGACGACCACCCTCACCAGCCGGATCACGAGCCGTCCCCCCACCGGCGGCCCGGGGCGGCCGCGGCCCGGGGCGGCCGCGGCGCATGGGCGGCT
>CAXSIB010000577.1:0-2330 GCA_964237095.1 uncultured Actinomycetales bacterium | reverse complement strand
CCGCGTCGGCGACGGCGAGCGCGACGGTCACCGCGTCGGCGACCCCCTCGGCCGCCGCGCCGGGCCGCTACGTCGTGCTCGGCGACAGCATCTCCTACGGCCTCGGCCTCGCGAACGCCGGCCGCACGGCGCAGGGCGCCCTCCCGGCCGGGCAGGGACCGTCCGGGCGGGCCTGGCCGAGCCTGCTCGCCGACGCCCTCGGCGGGCTGCGCCCGCTGCGCCTGCGGCCCACCGCGTGCGGGCTCACGGCCACCGGCGCGCGGCCGTACGACCAGCTCGCGGTGAGCGGGGCCGTGGCCGTCCGCACCGCGGTGAGCGGGACGGACGCCTCCTGCACGACGCCTGCGGGCGCGGCGCTGCCCACCCGGGCCGTGCTCCCCGACGAGCTCGCCGCGGCCCGCCTGCGGGCCGACCCGCCGGCGCTGGTGACGATCCAGATCGGCGGCAACGACATCGACTTCGCCGGCTGCCTGGCGGGCCTGCTCGGCCTGCCCGCGGCGCTCGGCGCCGTCGGCTGCTTGACCGGGGACGCCCCCGTGGCGATGCGGGCGACGCCGCGCACCCGCGCCGCACTCGCGTCCCTCGCCGGCGGGCTCACCGGGATCATCCAGGCGGTGCGCACCGACGCGCCCCACGCCCGCGTCGTCGTCGTCGACTACTTCCAGATCGCCCCGGCCGCCACGGCCCCGGTCACCGCGTCGAGCCTGCTGTGCCAGGTGGTGTCGGCACAGACCCCGGCGGCCCGGGCCCTGTTCCGCGAGCGCGCCGACGTCCTCCAGCGCCTGCTGGACACGACGATCGCCGCGGCCGCGCACCGGTTCCCCGACGTCGCGCTGGTCGAGCTGGCCGACGCGTTCGCCGGGCACGAGCTGTGCACCACCGGGTCGTGGCTGTTCGCCGATCCGTGGGACGCCGCGCACCCCACGGCCGCCGGCCACCAGCACATCGCCGCGGCGGTGCTCGCGACCTGCCGGGCGCTGCCGGGCCGCTGCGACGGGCGCTGACCGACCCGTCAGGACCGGGTGGAGCCGACCTTCGCGCGCACGGCGTCGACCAGGGTCCGGCCGGCACCCACCGGGGTGAACGCGCGGGCGGCGGCGGTCAGCGCGGCCACCGACGCGGCGTCCAGGCGCAGCTCGGCGGCCGCGACGTTGGACTCGAGCTGCTCGACACTCGACGCCCCCGGGATGACGACGACTCGCGGCAGGCTCAGCAGCCACGCGAGCGCCACCTGCGCGGGCTTGGCGCCGTGCCCGGCGGCGACCTCGCGGACGGTGTCCAGCAGCGGGGCGGCGCGCCGCAGGTTCTCGGCGCTGAACAGCGGGTTGATCGCCCGTACGCCACCGGGCCGGTGGTCCGCGTCGTACCGCCCGCCGAGCAGGCCCTGGGCGAGCGGGCTGTAGGCCATGACGATCCGGTCCTCCCGCGCCGCGAACGGCACCAGGTCGTCCAGCGGGGCGGCGTGGGCCAGGGAGAACTGGACCTGGTTGCTCACGACGGGCCGGCCGAGGGCGGTGTCGGCCTTCCGCCAGCGCGCCAGGGAGTAGTTCGAGACCCCGACCGCGCCGATCCGGCCCTCGTCCAGCAGCCGGCCGAGGCCCGGCATGATCACCGAGTCCGGGACCACCGGGTTGGCCTGGTGCACCTGGTAGAGCGGGATCCGACTCAGCTGGAGCCGCCGGGCACTGCCCGCCTCCCGCCACCGCACCACCGCCGGGAACGGCGCGACCGGGAACAGCTTGGAGGCGACGACCACCTCCTCGCGGTCGGCGCCGAGGGCCTCGCCCAGGATCCGCTCGCTGCGCCCGGTCCCGTAGACCTCGGCGGTGTCGAAGAGCGTGACCCCCAGCTCGCGAGCGCGCCGGACGATGTCCCGCGCGCCCCCGGCGGCGTAGGCGTCGCCGTAGCCCCACTCCCGCGAACCGAACTGCCACGTGCCCAGACCGACCCGGCTGACCGGGCCGATCCCCTCGACCTCCAGGAACTCCATGCCGCCATCCTCGTGGCACCGACCCGCGGAGGAGGTCCCGGGTGGTCGGGCCTGTGCTCGGGGGAGCCCTCAGGTCCTCCCGGGCGTGCGCCGGGACGAGGACGCCGTCGGCCGGAAGGGTGAGCCGGACCGATCGGTCCGGGCTGTGCCGCGGCGGACCGCCGGCTTCGACCGAGCCGCCGTTGCCCTGGACAGGCGGCGGAACCCGTCACTGCAGTCGCAGTCGACGACCTCGTCCCAGGAGCCACCCTGGGCCGCGCCCCGGCGTTGCGCTCTCACTGACGACGTCACGTCGTCGCAGCTCCACGCCCCGGGTTCCGCCTCGTGAGGCAGAACTGCG
>CAXSIB010000576.1:0-2333 GCA_964237095.1 uncultured Actinomycetales bacterium | reverse complement strand
CCCGGCGCCCGCGTTCGCCTCCGCCGCGCTCGCTGCTGACTGAGGGCGCCGCTCGTCTCCCTTGGTCACGAACGCCTCTCCGGGCGCAGGTCGCTGACCTGCGGCGACACCGCCGCGATCATGGGGGTGGCCGTGACCAAGGGAGAGATCGGTCGCCTCGGCGGTGGATCGCGCGACCGGAGCCCGCCGGGACGGGTCAGCGCGCGGGCCGGGACGGCCGAGCGGGGTGGACGCGGTCGGGTGGCGCGGTCAGAGCCAGCCGCGGCGGCGGAACGAGACGTAGAGGACCAGCGCGATCACGGCGATCAGGCCGAGGGACAGCACGAAGCCCCACTCGCGGTCGAAGCCCGGGTAGGGCACGTTCTGGCCGAACCAGCCGGTGATCGCGGTCGGCACCGCGATGATCGCGGCCCAGCTGGTGAGCTTCTTCATCACCGTGTTCAGCCGCTGGTCCTGCAGGGACAGGTTGGTCTCGAAGATCGTGCTGACCATGTCCCGCAGGCTCTCGGTCCACTCCGCCACCCGCAGCACGTGGTCGTAGAGGTCGTCGTAGGAGGCGTTCAGCTCGGGGGACAGCTGCCCGTCGTTCCGGTGTCGGAGCACGGTGTTCACGAGGTCCCGCATGGGCAGGGCGACCCGGCGCAGCGAGACGAGGTCCTTGCGCAGCTGATAGGTCTGGCGCTGCACGCGCGTGGTCCGCGCCTCCTGGTCGAAGAGGCCGTCCTCGAGGTCCTCCATCGCGTCGTCGATGGCCTGCACCGCCTCGAAGTGGCCGTCGACGATGGTGTCCAGCAGGCCGTGCACGAGGGTCCCGACCCCGTACCGCAGGAGGTCGGCGTTGTCCTCCCAGTGCCGGAGGACCGGGTCCATGTCGAAGCCGTCACCGGTGCGGACGGTCACCAGCCCGCGCGGGAGGATGAACGCCGACACCCGCTCGAGGTGCAGCAGGGGCTCGACCTCACCGGGCCCCGCGCCGACGCCTGCCCGCGTCGAGCGGCCCCTCGGCTCGTCGTCGGGCTCGTCGGGCCGGCCGTCCGGGGTGACCATCCGCGTCGCGTAGGCGGTCAGCACGCTGTAGTGGGGATAGCGGATCGCCTTGGTTCGCTCGAGGTGGGCGACGACGTCCTCGACCGCGAGCGGATCCAGCTCGAGCTCGTGGGCCAGCTCGGCCAGGTCGGGGCCGGCGGGGTCGCAGAGGTCGACCCAGATGAGCTCGCCGTCGTTGGTGAGGTGGTCGGAGATGTCGCGGACCGGGATGTCCTTCGCGACGAGGACCCCGTGGGACCAGACCCGGCTGCGGACGGTCCGGCCGCGGTCCCCGTCGCCCCGGCCGGGCGGCTGAGCACCCGGTCGAGCACCCGGGCGAGCAGCCGTCCGGTCGCCCGTCCGGTCCGCGGCGCGGTCGCCCGAGGTCTCGGCCGGCGGGTGGTCGCCGGTGTCGACGCCACTCCCACCGACGGTGCCGGTGTCCTCCGGGGAACGCATGCGACCAGTCTGCGCGCCCGCCCCGAGTTGCACCGGGGCGCCCGGCCCCGGGCCCGGTCGGTGGTCCGGCTCCCGCTCAGCCGACGCGGAGCACGAGGACGCGGCTCGGTCGGGACGTCCCCGCGGCGACCTTCTCCGTCGCGGTGAGCAGGTGCCGTCCGGGACGGAGGGGGCGGGTGGTCACGCACCAGGTGCCGCGCCGGGTCACGGTCGCGGCGCCGACGAGGCGGCCGGAGTCGAGCACGTGCAGCCGCCCGCCGTCCACGCCGGTCCCGCAGATCGTCGGGGTGGGATCGGCGGTGCGGCCGGGGCCGGCGATCACCGGGGTGGCCGGCAGGCGCCGCAGCACCGTGAACGTCCGGACCGGCGACGTCACCGAGGGCTGGAAGGACCGGCTGAGCTGGTCCGCGACCAGCCGGGTGGCGCCGACGGGCAGATTCCGGACGGTGATCGCCCAGCGGCCGCCCTTCCCGACCCGGGCCTCGCCGAGCTCCTCGAAGAAGCCGAGCCCGGGCACGGAGGTGCGCACGTCGACGGTGGCGCCGCGGAGCCCGGTCCCACCGACGGTCACCACGGGCCCGTGGACCCGGGTGTGCCCGCCGGGGACGGTGATCCGCGGCGCCGGCAGCAGCCGGGTCACGACGGTCGGGGCGACGGCGCGGGCGAAGGCGGAGACGCGGCCGACGCCGTCGGACTGGTAGGCGGTCAGCCCCACCCGCTCGGTCTCGACCGGGGTACGCCCCGCGGCCCGGGCCAGCAGGACCGCGAGGGAGTGGGGCGCCGCCGGCCCGCGGGAGGCCGACCGACCGGACGACGCGGCGGGCCGTCCGGGCGACGCGGCGGGCCGT
>CAXSIB010000575.1:0-2341 GCA_964237095.1 uncultured Actinomycetales bacterium | reverse complement strand
GCCGTCCGGTCCGGCGCCGTCCGGGCCGCTTCCGGTCCCGGTCGCACCCGCCGCCGTGGCGCCGAGCCGGGTCGCCCCGGTCCTCGGCGTACCGGCGGGCCCGACGCGGGGGCCGCGCAGCGACTCGTGCGGCGGGCGTTCCTGGTGCTGGACCCGCGATGCGCTCGACCGCAGCTGCCACGGCACGCTGGCCACGACGATGCCGGTCTGGAACAGCAGCCGGCCCTTCAGCCGCAGCGCGGACTGGTTGTGCAGGACCTGCTCCCACCAGTGCCCGACCACGTACTCGGGGATGTAGACGGTGACGATGTCGCGCGGGTGCTGGCGCTGCAGGTCCCGGACGAAGTGCAGCACGGGCCGGGTGATCTCCCGGTAGGGACTCGGCACCACGGTCAGCGGCACCGGGATCCCGCGCTGCGCCCACACCGCCCGCAGGGTGTCCGTCTCCTCCTCGTTGACGTTGACGGTGAGCGCGATCAGCTCCTCCGGCCGGCTCGCCTTCGCGTACGCCAGGGCGCGCAGGGTCGGCAGGTGCGCCTTGGAGATCAGCACGACGGCCCGGGTCACCCCGGGCAGCTGCAGCTTCTCCTCCGCGCGGCTCGGGTTGAGCTCGTCGCGGACCCGGCCGTAGTGGCGGGCGATCCCCTGCATGAGCAGCCAGATGAGCGGGATCGCGACGACGACGATCCAGGCGCCGTGGACGAACTTGGTCGCCAGGACGATGACCAGGACGACGAAGGTGAACACCGCGCCGATGCTGTTGATCACCCGGCTGCGGCGGTACCGGCGGGCGGTCTCGCGGTCCGGGCCGCCGCGCAGGAGTCGCGTCCAGTGCCGGACCATCCCCGTCTGGCTGCAGACGAAGGAGATGAACACCCCGACGATGTAGAGCTGGATCAGCTTGGTCGGGCTCGCGCGGAACACCAGCAGCAGCACGATCGCGAAGCCCGACAGCAGCGCGATGCCGTTGCTGAGCGCGAGCCGGTCGCCGCGGGTGTGCAGCTGGCGGGGCAGGTAGCTGTCCTGGGCCAGGATCGACGCGAGCACCGGGAAGCCGTTGAACGCGGTGTTCGCGGCCAGCACGAGGATCAGCGCGGTCACGAACTGCAGCAGGTAGAAGATCGGCGAGCTGCCGCCGAACACCGCCCGGGCGACCTGCGCGATCACGGTGCGGGGCACCTCCCCCGCCGGGAGCCCGATGAGGTCCGCCGGGTCGGCCGCGGTGTGGACGTGGGTCGCGAGGGCGAGCGCGGTGACCCCGGCGAACATGGCGACCGCGATGCCCCCGAGCAGCGCCAGCGTCGTCGCGGCGTTCTTGCTCTTGGGCTCCTTGAACGCCGGGACGCCGTTGCTGATCGCCTCGACGCCCGTGAGCGCGGTGCAGCCGGAGGAGAACGCACGCAGCAGCAGGAACACCAGCCCGAGGCCGGCGACGTTCGTGGTGGTGTGGAAGGTGTACCCGGCGCTCTCGGCGCGCAGGTGGTCCCCGCGCAGGATGCGGAAGCCGCCCCACAGCACCATCGTCAGCACCGACGCGATGAACAGGTAGGTCGGGATCGCGAAGGCCTTCCCCGCCTCCCGGACCCCGCGCAGGTTCAGGTAGGCGATCGCGATCACGACCACCACCGAGATGGGCACGACGTGGTGGTTGACCGCGGGCACCGCGGACGCGAAGTTGGCGACCCCCGCCGCGACCGACACCGCGACGGTGAGGACGTAGTCGCACATCAGGGCGCTGGCGACGACGATCCCGACCGGCGGCCCGAGGTTGGTCGAGGCGACCTCGTAGTCCCCGCCGCCGGAGGGGTAGGCGTGCACGTTCTGCCGGTAGGAGGCGACGACCACGAGCATGAGGACGCCGACGGCCAGGGCGACCCAGCCCGTCCAGTGCAGCAGCGCGACGCCGCCGAGGGAGAGGACGAGCAGGATCTCCTCGGTCGCGTAGGCGACGGAGGACAGCGCGTCGGAGGCGAACACGGGCAGCGCGATGCGCTTGGCGAGCAGCGTCTCCCGCAGCCGGTCGCTGGACAGCGGGCGGCCGAGCAGCGCGTGCTTGAGCGCACGACCCACCGTTGGCACGGGGCGAAAGGCTATCCCCGGCCACCGGCCGGAGCGAGGCCGGACCACGCCGCCGACCGCGTGGCGACTGCACCCGGCGCCGCCCGGGCCGGTCGGCCGGGACCGGTCGGCCGGGACCGGTCAGTGCAGCGGGCCGGTGACCCCCTCGGCCGCGGCGAGCACGACCCCGTCCCGCACCGCCGCGACCGCGGCCTCGATCTCGGGGGTGAGCCACCGGTCGGGGCCGACCCCGGGCACCGTCCCCCGCAGCGCGGCCCGGACG
>CAXSIB010000574.1:0-2344 GCA_964237095.1 uncultured Actinomycetales bacterium | reverse complement strand
GGCAGCCGGCGCGGGTGGGCGTGCGGCGGCCGGCGGGGTCCGGCCCTCCCAGGCGTGCTTCGCGGCCTTGAAGACCCGCGCCGCCTGGACGACCCGGCTGGGCCCCGGCGTCCCGGCCGGCGGCGTCAGGTCGCCTCGCTGACCGACGACATCGTGAAGTCCGGGATCCGTAGCGCCGGCATCGCCGTGCGGGTCAGGTACTCCCCCCACTCCCGGGACACGGCGGGCACCGTCGCCCCGGCCGCGGAGAACCGGTTGAGGAGGTCCAGCGGGGACTCGTTGAACCGGAAGTTGTTCACCTCGCCGACCACCTCGCCGTCCTCCACCAGGTACACCCCGTCGCGGGTCAGCCCGGTGAGCAGCAACGTGCGCGGGTCGACCTCGCGGATGTAGTAGAGGCACGTCAGCAGCAGCCCGCGCGCCATCCCGGCGACGAGGTCGTCGGTGCTGCCCGACCCGCCCGCGACGGTGACGACGAGGTTCTCGACGTCGGGCGCGAACGGCAGCCCGGTGTCCGCGGCCGAGGCTCGGCTGGTGATCAGCGCCCGGCAGACCCCGTCGGCGATCCAGTCGGTGCGGGCGAGACGCGTGCCGGTGTCGAACACCGACTCGCTCCCCGACGACGACCGGGTCACCAGCCGGTCGGCGCAGGCCAGGGTCGGAAAGCCGCCACCCGCCGGGTCCGACGCCATCCCCACCCGGGCGTCCGCGACCCGCTCCCCGAGGCGGGTGCGCCCGGCGGCGGTGGTCTCGTCGCCGCTCGCGGAGAAGACGCTGTGGCCGTCCGCGGCGTCGCGGCCGCCGAGGGAGAAGGACAGGGACACCAGCAGGTCCGCGGCGGCGTCGGGCGGCAGGATCGTGTCGTAGCGACCGGGCGGGAGGTCGATCCGGCGCTTCGACCAGCCCAGGCGGCGGGTCAGCTCGGTGTAGGACGCGACCGGGTCGAGGTGCGCCGGGTCCGCGAAGCCCTGACCCACCCACGCACTGCGGACCGGCTCGGCCCCGACCCGGGCGACCGTGCGGGCGGTGATCCCGAGGTGTCCCTCGGCCTGGTCGGTGCGCACCCGCAGACCGGCGCTGGACCCGACCCACGTGCTGCGGACGTGGTGCTCGACGTACCCGTACAGCCCGACCGCGTCGGCGGCCGCCCGGTCGAGGACCCCGCCGAGGGCGGCGGTGAAGCCCGCGAGGGCGTCGATCCCGGTGCGGCGGGCCGGTGCGTCCCACTCGGCCGCGGCACTCGGGTCGGGTCCCAGCAGGGGCTGGGCGTCCGGGGCGGGGCCAGCCGCCCGCGCGGCCTGCTCGGCGGCCTCGACCAGCGCGGCCACCTCGTCGAGGGCGCCGATGCCGGCGGTCACCACCCCGATCGCGGAGCCGCCCCCGGGCCCGGCCGGCGCGACGACCGCGAGCACGGTCACCGACGTCGAGGTGGTGGCCCCGTTGGTGGTCAGGCTGTTGGCGGCCCAGCGCACGTTGACCGTCGAGAGCACGTCGACGGTCGCGACGGTGTGGGTCGTCGTGCCGGCGGCGAGCACCGCGGCCACGACCTCCTGCGGGACCAGCACGTCGCGGTCGACGAGACCATCCGCCGGGGCGCTCATCGGCCGGCCTCCCGGGCGGTGTTGATGATCTCGACCCCGCGGAACAGCGCCGAGGGACAGCCGTGGCTGACCGCGGCCACCTGCCCGGGCTGGGCCTTGCCGCAGTTGAAGGCGCCGTGGAGCACCCACGTCGACGGCCCGCCGACGGCCTCCATCGACCGCCAGAAGCGCGGGGTGCTGCTCTGGTAGGCCGCGTCGCGGACCTGCCCCGCCAGCTCGCCGTGGCGGATCCGGAACACCCGCTGGCCCGTGAACTGGAAGTTGTAGCGCTGCATGTCGATCGACCACGAGTCGTCGCCGACCAGGTAGAGACCGTCGTCCACGCGGGAGATCAGCTCCGCGGTGGACGTGTCGGGACCCGGGTCCGCGGCGAGGGACACGTTGGCCATCCGCTGGATCGGCATGTGGGCGGGGGAGTCGGCGAACGAGCACCCGCGGGAGGCGCCGAGCCCGGCCAGGGCCGCGATCCGCCGGTCGGTCTGGTAGCCCACGAACACCCCGTCCCGGATGAGGTCGAACTCCTGGGCGGCCACGCCCTCGTGGTCGAAGCCGACCGTGGACAGCCCGTGGGGGGTGGTGCGGTCCCCGGTCACGGTCATCGCCGGCGAGCCGTAGCGGAAGGTGCCGAGGCGGTCCGGGGTCGCGAACGACGTCCCGGCGTAGTTCGCCTCGTACCCGAGGGCGCGGTCCAGCTCGGTGGCGTGCCCGACGGACTCGTGGGTCGTCAGCCACAGCTGGGAGGG
>CAXSIB010000573.1:0-2346 GCA_964237095.1 uncultured Actinomycetales bacterium | reverse complement strand
GAGGCCGACGGCGTCCCAGTCCTCGGCCTGCGCCGGGGCGTACAGCCGGTCGAGGCCGCCGCCGACGTCGGCCAGGCTGGGGGGGCGGTCGCGGTCGGCGGTCACCGCCCGAGCCTGCCAGCGTCACCGGCCCCCGCCGCCCGCGGGCTACCGTGCCAGCGCCGCGCGGGTCACCCGCGAGGACCCGCGGCACGCCGCAGCATCCCGGACGGAGGTCGGTGCATGGACGACGTCGACACGGCCCCGAGCGCCGACCCGGTGGCCCCGAGCAGCCCGGCTCCGGCCGCCGCGACCGCCCCGGCTGCCGCGATCGCCCCGAGCGGGCCTGCCGCCGGCCCGGGCGCGGCGGGCGCCGCAGCCACGCTCGAGGGGGCGGCCCACGACCGTCTGCTGGAGCTGCGCGACAGCATCGACAACCTCGACGCCGCGCTCGTGCACCTGCTCGCCGAGCGCTTCAAGTGCACCAAGCAGGTCGGGGAGCTCAAGGCCCGCCACGGGCTGCCACCGGCGGACCCCGCCCGGGAGGCCGAGCAGATCGCGCGGCTCCGCGAGCTCGCCGTCCGGGCCAAGCTCGACCCCGAGTTCGCCGAGAAGATCCTCGCGTTCATCGTCGGCGAGGTCATCCGCCACCACCGGGCGCTCGCGGTCGGCTGACCCGGATCGGCGGGTCGGCGCGCAGCACGCTCAGCCGGTCGCCCGGGGGGCTCCGCTCACCGCGTCGAGCGGGACGCTCCGGTCACGGCGTCGAGTGCGGCCGCCAGCACGTCGAGGTCCTCGTCCGTGGTGTCGAGGTGCGGGCTGACCCGCAGCGTCGCCCGGGTGACCTCGGCCGGGGCCCGCTCGGGTCCCGCGTAGGTCACCGCGACCCGGTGCCGGGTCCGCAGCTCGTCGCGCGCGCGGTCGACCCCGCCGTCGGACCAGCCCGCGGGCGGGCGGAGCGTCGTCGTCGCCGACGGCTCGTCCACCCCTTCGACGACGGCCCAACCACCCACCCCCGCGAGGCGCTGCCGGGTGCGCCGGCCCACGTCGCGCAGGGCGGCGCGGACGGTGGCGGGACCCGCCTCGAGGTGCTCCCGGACCGCGACCGCGAAGCCGACCCGGCCCCCGACGAACGCCTCCCGGGACTCCAGTCGGCCCACCGCGGTGGTGTCGGCACCGGCCATCGACGACCCCGGCGCGACCGGGTCGGGCCGCAGCCGGCCGGCGCGGTCCGGGCGCAGCGCGAGGAACCCGACCCCGCGCGGCCCGGCCAGCCACTTGCGTCCCGTGGCGTAGACGGCATCCGCGTCGTAGGCGGCGTCGACGTGGCCGAGGGCCTGGGCGGCGTCCACGACGACCGGGACTCCCCGTTCGCGGCAGGCCCGGACGAGGGCGTGCACGGGCTGGACGACCCCGCGGTGCGAGCCGATCGCGCAGAGGTGGACGAGGCCCGGTGGGTCGGCGTCGAGGAGGCGGGTGAAGGCGTCGACGTCGGCGTGGCCGAGGTCGTCCGCGACGGGGATCAGCGCCGGGACGAGCCCGTGGGCGCGGAAGAGGTCGAGGTTGGGGCCGTACTCCCCCGGGGTGGCCAGGACCCGGCCCCCCGTCGCGGCCGGCCACGCGTCGAGCAGGGCCCGGATCGCGGCGGACGCACTCTCGACGAAGGCGATGTCCTCGGCCCGGCGGCCGAGCAGGACCCCGAGGTCGGCGCGGCCCCGGTCGACCAGCAGTCGTGCCTCCTGCGCCGCGGCGTAGGCGCCGATCTCGGCCTCCCGGTGCAGGTGCGCGGTGGTCGCCTCGAGGACGGCGCGGCTCGACCGGCCGGCGGCGGCGTTGTCCAGGTAGACGACGTCGGTGTCGAGGCGCCGGTCGCGCCACCGTCCGGCGAGGTCGGCGTCCACCCGGGCCTCCGTCGTGTCCACGGTCGGCACCGTATCGAGCACGCGGTGCACCTCTCCGGGCGGCCGGACCCCGACGGGAGAGATCCGTCGGAGGAGACCGGAATGACCGGCGTCCGACGGCCGTTGGCAGACCCGGGTCGGCGCCATGTCGCTGTCCTGCCAGGGAAGTCGGGATTCTGATCACCGTTGGTGATCTAGTGCGACTCTCCGTCGATAGTCGTTCGGTCGGGCCATCCGCCGGCCGATCGGTGACGGATCACCCCTGATCTGCCCGGTCCGTCGAAGCGCCGAGCGACCCACCACCTCATCGCGGTGTCCCCGCGCGTCCGGACCGTCCCGCACGGTCCGTCGGAAAGGGATCATGAGACCTTCGACCCGCGTCCCGGCCGGCCCACGCCCGCTGCGGCGCCTCGTCCGCACCCTGACCCCGGTCGCCGCGCTCACCGGCGTCCTGCTGGTCGGGTCG
>CAXSIB010000572.1:0-2348 GCA_964237095.1 uncultured Actinomycetales bacterium | reverse complement strand
GACCCCGACGGCCGCGCCGGCCCCGCCCGCCCCGTCGGCCGCCGCCGCCCCCGGCCCGGTCCGGGTGAACCTCGACAAGGGCCGGGTGTCGCTGAAGAAGAACGAGACCGTCAGCCTGGTGAAGACCGGCGCCCCGCCGCTGACGTTCGTCGTCATGGGCCTCGGCTGGGACCCGGTGCGGCGGGGGAAGGACGTCGACCTCGACGCCTCGGTCGTCGTCTTCGACCCCCGCGGGACGGTCCTGGAGACCATCTACTTCGGCAACCTCGCCGGGTTCGGCCACGCGATCCAGCACGCGGGGGACAACCTCACCGGCGCGGGCGACGGCGACGACGAGCAGATCCGGGTCGACCTGTCGGCGCTGCCGCGGGAGGCCGCGGTCCTCGTCTTCACGATCACCTCCTACCGGGGGCAGCGCTTCGACGAGGTGGCCAACGCCTTCTGCCGCCTCGTGGACGGGCGGTCTGGCACCGAGCTCGTGCGGTTCGAGCTCTCGGAGTCCGAGCGGCACACCGCGGTGATCATGGCGGCGCTCTACCGGACGGGCCCGACCTGGTCGATGCAGGCGATCGGTTCGTTCCACGACGCCCGGACGGTCCGCGCGATGGTCGACCCGGCCCGCGCCGTCCTGCCCACGCTCGAGGTCTGACCCGGCCGGGACGGCCCGCGCCGCCGGGTGTGCGGGCGCCGCGAGCGTCCGGTGGGCCGCCGGGTCAGCCGTCGAGGCGGCGGCCGCGGGCGGGCAGCGTCACCACGCCGGGGACGTCGGCGTAGCGGGCGGAGGTCGGCGCGGGGAGCGTGCCGACCGGGAGGCCGCGGGCGAGGCGGACGGCGGCCCAGGCGAGGTCCACCCCGGCCAGCGTGGTCTGGTGGATCCCGGCCGACGCCCGGGGGTTGACCTCGAGCAGCACGGGGCGACCCCGCCACCACCGGAACTGGACGTTCGCCAGCGAGTGCAGCCCGAGCGCCGCCGACAGGGCCGCCACCGGCGCGTCGAGCGCGGGGTCGGCGCCGACCCAGCGGGCCCGGACCTGCGCGTCGCCGACCGGCTTGCCCCGCGTCACGGCGGCGAGGACGACCCCCCGGTCGGCCAGCAGGTCGACGCTGAGCTCGGGTTCGTCCAGCCAGGGCTGGACGAGCAGGGCCCCCGGCGGCTCCCCGTGGCCGGCACCGGCCGCGGTGGTGGTGCCGGTGGTGGTGCCGGTGGCCAGGGCGCCGCCGGCGGGGGCAGCGGCCTCGGCGTACGCCCGCACGAGGTCTGCGGCGCCGACGACGGGCTCCGGGTCGGCCTGCAGCTGCGCCCAGGTCGGCGGCCGGTCGCGGACGATCCGGAAGCCGACCGCGCCGACACCGCCGACCGGCTTGACGCACAGCGCCACGTCGGGCCCGACCTCCGCGCCGAGGTCGGCGAGCGCGGCGCGCAGCCCGGCCGCGTCGGTCGCGACCCGCCACGGCGGGACCTCCAGCCCGGCGCTCGCCGCGGCCTCGTAGGTGGCGGCCTTGTCCTCACAGCGGGCGATCACCTCGGCCGGCGGGGACACCACCGCGGTCCCGGCCGCCGCGAACGACCCGGCCGCGCGGGCCACCGCCTCCTGCTCGTACCGCGGCCAGAGCACGTCGATCCGGTGCCGGGCCGCGAAGTCCAGCGCCCACTCGCCGTACCGGTCGCCGGTGACGTCCGGCGGCGGCTCGTCCGCGACCTCGTCGCAGCCGGTCAGGACCGGGGAGTCCCGGTCGGCGTGGGTGCCGACGACGGTGACGTCGACCCCGTCGGGGTTGTCCCGCAGCCCGTGGACCGCGTGCAGGGTCGTCGCGTAGGAGCGGTTGACCCAGATCCGCAGGGAGTCCGCCACCGGCGCCGCCGCCCGTCCCGCCGCCGCCGGCCTAGCCCGCCCCCGACCCGAAGATGCTGCCGAGCGCGCCGCCGCCGGTGCGGTTCTCGCTCTCGTGCAGGTGCTTGCCGAGGGCCTTGGCCAGGCCCGCGATCGTCACCGACTGGAGGATCACCCGGCCGTTGCCCTCCAGCGTGGCCAGCCGGAACCCTTCGCCTCCGAAGAGGGCGTTGCCGATGCCGCCGACCCGGGTGACCCCGTAGGTGATCTTGTCGTCCCAGGCGACGACGCAGCCGGTGTCGACCTTGATGCGCCCGCCGAAGTCCGCGGGGTTGAGGTCGACGAAGTCCCCGGCGCCCCCGATGAGCAGCGTGCCGACGCCGGTGAACTTCTCCAGGACGAAGCCCTCACCGCCCTGCAGGCCGTTGCGCATCCCGGAGAAGGCGATCGAGAAGGCGACGCCGGCCTCCGCGGCGACGAAGGCGTCCTTCTCCGCGAACCAGGTCGTGCGGCCGT
>CAXSIB010000571.1:0-2349 GCA_964237095.1 uncultured Actinomycetales bacterium | reverse complement strand
CGGACGGCGCGGTCGCTGCACCTTTCGTTCCGGGCCCCGACCTACCGCCTCGCCCGCATCCGGGCGCTGACGGGCCACGACCCCGCCGACCCGGCCGAGTGGTTCACCTTCCAGGCCGCCGTCCTCGGGGCCCGCCTCCTCGGGTGGCCCGGGTCGGCCGCCCACTAGCCGCGGCGAAGCGGCCCCGGCTCATTCGTTGCGCGCTGCCGGCAACGAAGACTGCTCCGTTGTGCCCGGATCGACCCCGGACCGCCCTTGATCGGCAATCGACACTGGTGACAGCGGCCGACGGGGCCGCCTGACCCGAGGAGTGTCATGTCTGTCCCGCTGTGGGCGTGGGCCGCGTTCGGTGCGGTCGTCGTCGTCATGCTCGCCGTCGACCTGCTCGCCCACCGCGGCGCACACGTCATCCGCTTCCGGGAGGCGGCGATCTGGAGCGGGATCTGGGTCGGCCTCTCCCTCGCGTTCGCCGGCGTGCTCGCCCTGACTCTGGGCGCCGGTCCGGCCACCGACTTCACGACCGCCTGGCTGCTCGAGAAGAGCCTGTCCGTCGACAACCTGTTCGTGTTCGCGCTGATCTTCGGCTACTTCAAGGTCCCCGCGGCCTACCAGCACCGGGTGCTGTTCCTGGGCGTCATCGGCGCGCTGGTGTTCCGCGGCATCTTCCTGGGCGTCGGGGTGGCGCTGGTCAGCCAGTTCACCGCGATCCTCTTCGTCTTCGGCGCGATCCTCGTCTACAGCGCGGTCAAGCTGCTGCGCGACGACGACAGCGCGGTCGACCCGGGGAGGAGCCTCGCCGTGCGGGCGCTCCGCAAGCTCATGCCCGTCTCCGAGGAGTACCGCGGCACGAGGCTCACCGCGCGGGAGTCCGGCCGTCGGGTGGCGACCCCGCTGCTCGCGGTGGTCGTGGCGATCGAGGCCGCCGACCTGGTGTTCGCGGTCGACAGCGTCCCCGCGGTGCTCGCGGTCAGCGACAGCGCCTTCATCGTCTACTCGTCCAACGCGTTCGCGATCCTCGGTCTGCGGGCCCTGTACTTCCTGCTCGCCGGCCTGCTCGAGCGGTTCCACCTGCTCAGCAAGGCCCTCGCGTTCATCCTCGCGTTCATCGGGCTGAAGCTGTTCCTGCAGGCCCTCCACGAGACGATCAGCACCTCGATCCCCGAGATCCCCTCCCTCGCGAGCCTCGCGGTGATCGTCCTGGCGCTGACCGCGGCGATCGTGCTCAGCCTCCGCCGGCCCGCCCCGGTCGACACCCCGATCGGGCCGGCGGGGGTCGACCCGGCGATCGTCGAGCCGGGCCAGGCCACCGGCGCAGACGACCGGTCCCGGTCGGACGCCTCGGTCTGACCGTCGCCCGCACGGCAGGTGGCGTGAACGACCCGCTGAGCGGGTGTTCCACGCCACTTGCGGTCGGCCGGAGGTCAGGCCCCGCCGCCGCCGTCGGCGACGAGGACCGTGCCGTGCAGGTAGGACGCGGCGGGCGAGGCGAGGAACGAGACGGTCGCGGCCATCTCCTCGGGGGTGCCCATCCGGCCCGCGGGGAGCCCGGCCTCGAAGCGGGGCAGGGCCTCCGGGTCCTCGTGGATCCAGTCGGCCATCGCGGTGTCGATCAGCCCGGGACACAGGCAGGTGACGCGGACACCGTCCCGGCCGTGGTCGAGGGCGAGGCTGCGGGTCAGCAGGACGAGCCCGCCCTTGGACGCGGAGTACGCCGCCCGGTCGCGGCCGCCCCGCAGCCCCGCCGTCGAGGCCACGTTGACGATCGCGCCGCCACCGGCCGCGATCATCTCCGGCAGGAAGGCCCGGCACGTCCGGAACGGGCCGCCCAGGTTGACCCCGATCAGGCGGTCCCAGTCCTCGTCGGACAGCTCGGTGACGCGGTGGCGGAAGAACACCCCGGCGGCGTTGACGAGGAGGCGCACCGGCTCCCCGGACCACGCGGCGACGTCGTCCCGCAGGGCCGCCACGTCCGCGGTGCGGCCCACGTCACACCGGAAGCCCCGGGCGCCCTCGATGCCCGCCGCGACCGCGTCGACCGCCGGCGACAGGTCGACGCCCGCGACCCGGTACCCGTCGGCCGCGAGGCGCCGGGCCACCGCCGCCCCGATCCCGCCGGCCGCTCCGGTGACCACGGCGACCCCCGCCCGACCCTGTCCGTTCCTCGACTCCACCGTCACGGCACTCATCCTCCCGGGTCCGGACGGCCCGGAAGCCCACCGACCTGCTCCGGCCGGTCCAGGGGTGGCGGTCACGGGGAGACTGCGCCCATGCCTGTCGACGTGCGCCTGCTGGACCCCGACGACCGCGCCGCCGCCGGGGAGCTGGGACGCCTGGCGTTCGGCGGCACGC
>CAXSIB010000570.1:0-2352 GCA_964237095.1 uncultured Actinomycetales bacterium | reverse complement strand
CACCGCGGGGCACCGGGTGTGGAAGGGACAGCCCGCCGGCGGGTCGGCCGGGTCGGGCATGTCGCCGGCCGCGGCGGGGACCCGCTCGGTCCGGTGCCCGCCGAGGGTCGGGGCGGCGGCCAGCAGGGCCTGGGAGTACGGGTGGAGCGGGCGGGCGAACAGGGTCTCGGCCGGCGCCAGCTCGACGACCTCGCCGAGGTACATCACCGCGATGGTGTCCGCGAGGCGGCGGACGACCGCGAGGTCGTGGGTGATGAACAGCAGGGTCAGCCCGAGGTCGCGGCGCAGTTCCTCGAAGAGGTTCAGGACCTGGGCCTGCACGGAGACGTCGAGGGCGGAGACGGGCTCGTCGGCGACCAGGAGGCGGGGACCGACCGCGAGGGCGCGGGCGATGCTGACCCGCTGGCGGCCGCCGCCGGACAGCTGGCCGGGCCGGCGGTCGCGCATCGCGTGCGGGAACCCGACCCGGTCGAGCAGCCGGTCCACCTCGGCGTCGCGCCCCGCGGGCGCCCCGATCCCGTGCACGGACAGGACCTCGTGCAGGGTCTGCGCCACCGTCCGGTACGGGTTGAGCGCCGAGTACGGGTCCTGCAGGATGACCTGCACCTCCCGGCGGAGCCGAGCGGACTCGGCCCCGGTCGCGGTGAGGACGCTGCGCCCGTCGACCAGGACGTCGCCGGAGTCCGGGCGCTCGAGGCGCAGGACGAGCCGGCCGAGGGTCGTCTTGCCCGAGCCCGTCTCCCCGACGACCGCGAGCACCGACCCGGCGGCCACGTCGAGGCTGACCTCGCGGACCGCGCGCAGCCGGCGGCCGGCCCGGCGGGCGAGCGCGTCGCGGAACGACCGCTGGAGCGGGAACGACTTGGTCAGCGACCGGACCTGCAGCAGGGGCGTGGATCCGGGCGCCGGGACGCCCGACGCCGGCCGGGTGGCGAGGCCGGCGCTCACCCCGACACCGCGGCCGGGACCGGTGGGAGGGTGGCGCCCGGAGGCAGCGTGAACCGCCCCGCCGACGACCCGCCGTCCACGGCCAGGACCGCGCCGTTGAGGTGGGCGGCCGCCGGGGAGCAGCAGAAGGCCACGGCCGCGGCGATGTCCTCGGGCAGCCCGGCCCGCCCGGCCGGGATCTGGGAGACGAGCGCGGCCCGCAGGTGCTCCGGGGCGCGGTCGGGGTGGGCGTCGGACTGGCCGCGGACGTCGATGTAGCCGGGCGAGACGACGTTGCTGGTGATGCCCAGCGGGCCGAGCTCCATCGCGAGCACCGCGGAGATCGTCTCCACCGCGGACTTCGAGGCGGCGTAGGCGGCGCCGGCCGGGCGCGGGCTGCGCGCCGACCCCGTGGAGATGCTGACGATGCGCCCGGTGACCAGACCCCGGTCGAGGTACTGCCGCCCGAATGCCTGCACGGCCTGGAACAGCCCGTGCACGTTGACGTCGAAGACGTGCCGCCACGCGTCGAGGTCCATCTCGAGCACCGTCGCGTTCGGGTAGTCCGCGGCGTCGTTGACCAGGATGTCGACCGGGCCGAAGGCGTCGGCCACCGCGGCCAGCGCGGCGGCGGCGACCCCCGTGCCCGCGACGTCGCCCACGATCGCGACCACGCCGTCGTCGGCGTCGAACACCGCCGCCGCCACGAGGTCGAGGACGCCGACCCGGGCGCCGCGGGCCCGCAGCTCGCGCACGGTGGCCCGGCCGAGGCCGTTGGCGCCGCCGGTCACCAGGGCCACGTGGCCGGTCAGCTCGGGGGTGTCCACGGGACTCCTGCCGTCCTCCGCCGGCAAGGCGGACGCGCGTGATTGTCGGTTGTCGACAATCTGCCGGTTGGAGGACCGCCGCGTCAACAGCTGCGGCGGTCGATCGGCCGATCGGATGTGACGTCTGGATGACGCGCGCGTGACGGCCGGCCGCGGCTCAGGTCGAGCGCAGGAGCCCGCCGTCACAGGGGATGAGCGCGCCGGTGACATAGGACGCCGCCGGGGACGCCAGGAAGCCGACGACCGCGGCGAACTCCGCAGGCGTCCCGTACCGCCCGGCGGGGATCCCCGCCCGGCTGGCCGCCGCCACGTCGGCGACGTCCACCCCGGTGCGGGCGGCCGCCGCCGCGTCGAGGGACGCGACCCGCGGGGTGTCGATCCGGCCGGGCAGGACGCCGTTCACCGTCACCCCGTCCGCGGCGACCGCGCCGGCCACGGTCTTCAGCCAGGCCGCCAGGGCGCTGCGGCAGGCGTTGGAGTAGGCCAGGGCGGGCAGGGGTTCGCGGACACCCGAGGACAGCACCGCGACCACCCGCCCGAAGCCGGCCGCCCGCATCCGCGGCAGCAGCAGGGTCCCGAGCTCGATGGGGGTGAGGGC
>CAXSIB010000569.1:0-2360 GCA_964237095.1 uncultured Actinomycetales bacterium | reverse complement strand
CCGCGGCGCCGTGCTCGTCGTCGGCGGGCGGCGTCATCCGGCGAGCGCGGGGGCGGCCAGGTCGAGGACCGCACCGGCCAGGGCGGCCGAGCGGGCCGGGTCGCTCATCAGCAGGGGGACGGCCTCGGCCCGCAGGCCGGCGGCCCGCGCCCGCGCCAGGTCCGCGGTGTCCGCGGTGTCGACCAGCCAGCCGTCCAGCAGGCCGCCGCCCGTCCCGCCGCCTGCCCCGCCGCGGGCGCCGTAGTGCTCGGCGACGGCGCCGGCGGCGGTCTCCACGCCGATCGCCGCGAGGCACGCGTCGGCCATCCCGCGCACCGGCGCCCCGCCGACGATCGGCGACACCCCGACCACGGGCGCGCGGGTCGCGCGGACCGCGTCGGCGACGCCCGGGACCGCGAGCACGATGCCGACCGACACGACCGGGTTGGACGGCGCGACGATCACCAGGTCGGCGTCGGTGAGGGCATCGAGCACCCCGGGGCCGGGCCGGGCCGCCGCGGCGCCGACCGGGTGGAAGGCCCGGGCGGGGACGGCGGCGTGCAGGCGGACCCACCACTCCTGGAAGTGCACGGTCCGGCCGTCGACGAGCTCCACGTGGGTGCGGACGTCGTCCTCGCTCATCGGCAGCAGCCGGACCCCCGGCCGCCACCGCCGGCACAGCCGCTCGGTGACCTCGGCCAGCCCGACCCCCGCCCGCAGCCAGGACGTCCGGAGGAGGTGGGTCGCGATGTCGCGGTCCCCGAGCCCGAACCAGTCCGGCGGCTCACCGTGGACGGCCATCTCCGCCTTGACCCGCCAGCCCTCGTCCGCCCGGCCCCAGCCGCGCTCGGCGTCGATGCCGCCGCCGAGGGTGTACATCACGGTGTCGAGGTCGGGGCAGACCCGCAGCCCCCAGACCTCGATGTCGTCGCCGGTGTTCCCGATCACGGTGACCTCGGCGGGGGTCGAGCCGTCCTCGGCGGACCGGCGGGCCAGCTCGTCGAGCAGGCCGCGGGTGAAGCGGGCGCCGCCGATGCCGCCGGCGATGACGGTGACGCGGTCGAGGTGCACGGGCCCATCGTCCTGCGTCCCGGCGAGCACCCCCACCGCGGCCGGGGGCCCGGCCCGACGCTGTCCCGGGCGGCCGCCCGGACCGGCCTCCACACACCCTCGCCCCGGCGTGTCGCGGTATCCCGGTCACTCGGCGTGGCGCGGTCCGACCCCCCGTTTCAACCGCAATTTTGCTCACGCAACGCACTATCACAGACACCCTCAGTCAAGAAGTAGTGCTCTCAGTACCACCCGCGGCCTTGACTTCGAGGTAATGACCGGGCTGTAATTCCCCCACTGTCGTCCGGGCGCCGCCCGGGTCGAGCGCTCAACAGAAACCCCCGAAGGAGGCCTCGGTGACCGATGGCCCTGTCCTGATGACCCTGATCGGCGGCCTGGACCCGGCCCCGCTGCGCACCAATGCCGCCGGCCGGACGCTCAGTCCCGCCGACCCCGAGTGGAAGGACCGGGCGCTGTGCGCCCAGACCGACCCGGAGGCGTTCTTCCCGGAGAAGGGCGGCTCGACCCGCGACGCCAAGCGGGTCTGCAGCGGCTGTGACGTCCGCGCCGAGTGCCTGACCTTCGCCCTCTCCAACGACGAGCGCTTCGGCATCTGGGGTGGGCTGTCCGAGCGCGAGCGCCGCCGCCTCAAGCGCCGGGCCGTCTGACCGACCCCGGTTCCTCCCACTGATCGGGACGAGCGGGGTCCGGCACCGGAGGGGGTCCGGTACCGACCTCGTGAGCCCCCGGCTCCGTCCCTCGTCCTCGCCGACGCCACCGATCCCCGTCCTCGCCGACCCGGTCGACTCTCGTCCTCGCCGACTCGGTCGACTCTCGTCCTCGCCGACTCGGTCGACTCTCGTCTTCGCCGACTCGGTCAACTCTCGTCTTCGCCGAAGTCCGGGTCGATCTCCTCCGGCGGGACGCCGAGCAGCTCGGCCGCCTGCTCGAGCACGACGTCGTAGACCAGCTCGGCGGTGTCCGGCCCGGAGCCCGCGCGCAGCTCGACCGTGCGCCGGTAGACCACGACCCGGGGCGGCCGGTCGCCGTCGGCCGGGATGGCGCTGCCCAGCGGGACCGGCTCGCCGGGGAAGAGGGCGTCGGTCACCGCGGGTGGCGGGATGTCCTCGACGCTGAACTGCAGCTCGTCGGTGCCGTCGGGCAGGTGCGTGCGCAGCCGGCCGGCCGCGTCGAGGACCACCTCGTCGAAGGTGTCGCCGCGGGTCCGGGCCAGCGGCAGCGACGCCGGCACCAGCGGCCCCCGGATGCCCCGGCCGTGGCGGTCGCGCCAGCCGCGACCCGGTCGCGGCGGCCGCGGCCAGCAGCCGCTC
>CAXSIB010000568.1:0-2365 GCA_964237095.1 uncultured Actinomycetales bacterium | reverse complement strand
CCCACCTGTCGTGCCGCACCGTCGCCCGCGCCCTCGCGTGGCTGCGCCGCGAACACCTCCTCGCCGTGGTGTCCCGGGGGAGCCGGCCCGGGCTGGTCGCCGACCCCGCCGTGTACGTCCTGCTCGAGCCGGTCCCGCGGCTGTAGCGGTGGCTCCGGTGACACACCCAGCAAAGTCCAATAGCCAGGACCGCTCAACGCCACCCGGTGAGCAGGTCACCCCCTGACCCGAAGGACGGGCGACGACGGAGCCGCCCGGGTCAGCGGCGGACCGGACAACCTGAGGTGGCGCGCCGTAGCGTCCATCCATGATCGACCCCGGCCTCAACGCCGGCCTCAACGCCGATGCGGTGGCGAGGTCGTGGTGGACGGGGCTGACACCCAAGGACCGGGTGCGTTACCGGCAGCGGGTCCGCCGCAGCACCGACGCGCTCCTGGCCCCGCACGCCCACGCCCTGGCAGCGGCCGGGCTGCCACCGCCGGGGTGATCGACCGCCGAGCCCGGAGCGCCGACACCGGCCAGTGACCTGATCCACCGCGCCGAGCTCGTCTTCGGCGTCGACCGCCACCACACGATGCCCAACCCGCTGCGCCGACTCATCCGCACCGACCTCGACCGGACCCCCCTCACCGACTCCGACCTCGCCCCCCGCCCGCGATGGTGGCGGCGGCGATCCCGGAGCCGTTGACCGCCCGAAAAGACGGGCCCGACCCGGCCGGTCGACAAACGCCAACGGCGGATCCACTGCCCCGGTCCTCTTCCGACACGGCGCCGCCGTCGCTCTCCATATGCGGATCCGCCTCCACCGGACGCCCCGCCGGTCGCTGCCACCGAGCGGTCCACCTGCCCACCGACCAGCGGCTCCGGTCGTAGCGTTCGCGGGATGACGCCACCGGAGCGGACCGAGCCGCCGTGGGGTCCGAAGGACCCGTGGTTCGTCTACCTTGGGGAACGCCAGACGCTGCTGTGGGCTGACGCCGCCACGGTCACCCGGTACGGCGCCGGCCACCCCGAGGTGTGGGGTGGGGCGTGGATGGACGACGACGCCCGTCTCCAGGTGGGGCTGACGGTCCTGGACCCCCACGCCGCGCAGGTGGCAGCTCTGCTCGAACACCCGGATGACGTGGACATCGTCGCCGTGGCGCGGACCACCGCCGAGGTCGAGGCCGTCTGGGTCGACATCCGAGCGGTCATGGCCGAGCAGCGGTCCGCCCGCCGGCCCGGGCAGCGGTCCCTGTTCAGCGTCGCCGGCATCCGCGGCCGGCGCGTCCACGTGCAGCTGCACCCGACCGGGGAGGCCCTGGCCCGCCAGCTCCACACCCGCCACGGTGACGCCGTCGACCTCCACGTCGGGGCGCTGCCCTACCCCCTGGACCCGCAGGCGCTCCCGGACCCCATTCCGGGCCCGCTGCCCACCACGACCTGGGCCGAGCTGAAACTGACGGCCCGGCCGGACAGCACGAACGTCCGACCCGGTGATGACGTCACCGGGCTGGTGACGATCACCAACACCGGCCGCCGACCGATCCGGCTCACCGGCGGGCAGCCGCTGCCCGCGCAGCTCGTCGACGCCGACGGCCACCTCGCCGGCACCACACCGGGATGGTCGCCGGGACCGGCTTCCGCGCCGCCCTCGCCGGTGGTGAATCGCAGCAGATCCGCTTCGTCGGGGGAACCGCCGGTGCCACCACCTACCTGACCCCGCCCGGCCGCTACGACCTCGTCGTCCTCCTCGACCTCAACGAGGGGACGCACCGCGGACAGCTACTCACCCCACCCGTCCCGATCGACGTCGGACCCGCATCACCCGGCCCGTGAAGCCCACCCCCTGGTGACCTCGAGCGGTGCGGCGGCCGGTGCCCGCACCGCACGACGCCGAATCGGGTCAGCCGATGCGGTCGGGTGTCCTGGCACGGCGGCGGCCGACCGGCGGGGTGCGCGGTGATCCCAGCCCCGGGCATCAAGACTTCGGGGTGCGGCTGGTATCGGGCCGGTCGGTCGGCTCGGGCTCACGAGGTGCCGCCGCCGGTGAATGACGCCACAGCGGGGGAAGCTGCGGCGCCTGGTCAAGACGAGCCAGTCGCTGACGTCTGTCCGATGGCGTCGACGACGGTGACAGTGGTGGCTTGGCTGTTGACGAGCGTGCCGGCGGGGTAGCCCAGCTGCGCGTGGGCGAAGAACTCCCGGCTGCCGAGGAACGTCCCCGTGGAGTCGTCGAAAATCAGCTCGCGACGGGTCCAGTAGCTGGTGAGGGCGACGGCGATCCCGCGGCGGCCGCTGAAGTCGACGGCCCCGGGTACCAGCTCGACGCCGGGGACCCGGGCGGCGACCTCGTAGAGGGCGGCCACCACCGCGGGCGGTGCGG
>CAXSIB010000567.1:0-2366 GCA_964237095.1 uncultured Actinomycetales bacterium | reverse complement strand
GCGGCGGCGGAGCCGGCCGACCCGAGGAGCGAGCCCCCGCCCAGCACGAGCGCGGTCAGGACGGCGGCGGAGCGGGCGGCGGGGCGGACGGCGGGGCGAACGGCGGGGTGCATGGTGCCCAGGGTCGGGAGACCCGCCTGTGCCCGACCTTGGCCGCCGGCGGACGGTGGACGCCGGCCCCGGCCGGCCCGGCTGGCCCTGGGACCCTGGGGCGGGCCAGGGTGGGCCCGTGCAGATGTGGATCCTCCCCCTGGGCCTGTGCCGCTGCGGCCACGAGGTCGTCGCGCCCGGTCTCGCCGACGGCCGGCCGATCGCGCTCCCGGTGTCCTCGTACCTGATCCGACTCGACGACGGGACGACGATCCTGGTCGACACCGGCATGAGCCGGTTCCACATCGAGGACCCCAAGCTGACGTTCCGGGGGACCCCGGCCGAGGACGCGCTCGTCCCCGACATGGCGCCGGCCGACGATCTCGAGGCCCGGCTGGTGTCCCTCAACATCGCGGCCGCGGACATCGACTACGTCGTCAACACCCACCTGCACTTCGACCACGCCGGGAACAACGACCTGTTCCCGCGGGCGACGTTCGTGGTGCAGCGCGAGCACCACGCGATGGCCGTCGGGAACCCGAGCTTCCCCAACCAGTACTGGAACATCCCCAACGCACGCTTCGAGCTGCTCGACGGCGAGCGGGAGCTGTTCGCGGGGGTCGAGACGATCCTGACCCCGGGCCACGCCCCCGCGCACCAGTCGGTCATGGTCCGCCTGCCCGAGACCGGCAACACCGTCGTCTGCGGCGACGCGATCTACGTGCAGGAGAACCTGGACCACGACAACTGGCTCGGGCAGGCCGACCCGGCGACCGCCCGGGAGTCCGCGCTCAAGCTGCTCGCGATCGCCGAGCGGGAGGACGCGCTGCTGCTCTACGGCCACGACCCCGGCCAGGCCGCGCAGTTCCCGCGCGCGCCGCACGTCTACCGCTGAGCAGGTCCACCGCTGAGCAGGTCGACCGCTGAGCCGTCACCGCCGGCCCGCACGGGCCGCCCCGGGAGGGGTCAGCGGCCGCGTCGCGGCGCGGGGGGCGCCTCCGGCGGGCGGGTCGGCCAGTTCGTCGCCGCGGGACCGCCGGCCGTCCGCGGGTCCGGCTCCTCGACGAAGTCGATCTTCTTGAACTGCCGGCGCATCGAGCGCATCAGCAGGAACAGCGCGACCCCGATGCCGACGACGAAGGCGAACGCCACCCACCCCGGGCCGAGGTTGCCGCTCGCGACCTTCTGCGCCAGCGCGGCGGACACCGTCGAGGACGCCGACGCACTCGGGCTGGGCGACGGCACGGCCGCCGCCACGAGCAGGACCGCGCTCATCGGGTCGCCGTCACGGCCGCCGTCACGACCGCGCGCCCGCGGGGCCGGCCGGCGTGCTCGACTCCGGCGCCCGGACCCCGGCGAAGACGTCGTCCTCGGGCAGGGTCGTGGCCACGAGTGAGCGCACCAGCTGGAAGTCCTCGGTCGGCCAGGCCTCGGCCTGCACGTCGAGCGGCACGCTGAACCAGTGGCTGTCGGGATCGATCTGGGTGGCGTGGGCGATCAGCGCCCGGTCGCGCACCGCGAAGAACTCCGCGGACTCCACCCGGGTGGTCATGTCGGTGTCGGTGTCGAGGACGACCTGCTCGCCCTCGGCCTCGGCCTTCTCCAGCCATTCCTTGATCCGGTCCGCGTAGGGCGACACGAGCCCGCGGGCCTCGACCGCCTCGTGCAGGCGCATGATCCGCGACCGGCTGAACGAGCGGTGGTAGTAGAGCTTGGCCGGCTGCCACGCCGGGCCGGCGTCCGCGAACCGCTCCGGGTCCCCCACCGCGTCGAACGCGGCCACCGTCACCTCGTGGCAGCGGATGTGGTCCGGGTGCGGGTAGCCCCCGGACTCGTCGTAGGTGGTGACCACGTGCGGGCGGACCCGGCGCAGGACCTCGACCAGGGCGCGGGTCGACTCCTCGAGCGGGACCAGGGCGAAGCAGCCCGGCGGCAGCGGCGGCAGCGGGTCGCCCTCGGGCAGCCCGGAGTCCACGAAACCCAGCCACACGTGGTCGACGCCGAGGATGCGGGCCGCCTCGGCCATCTCCGCGCGGCGGACCGCCGACAGGTTCGCCTCGATCTCGGGCCGGTCCATCTTCTTGTTGAGGATCGAGCCCGCTTCCCCGCCGGTGCAGGACACGACGGTGACCGAGACGCCCTCGGCCACGTAGCGGGCGGTGCTCGCGGCGCCCTTGCTCGACTCGTCGTCGGGGTGGGCGTGCACGTGCAGCAGCCGCAGGGCCTCCCCGGGCTCGGGCAGGCCGGCCGCGACATACCCCGCGGGCACGCGGCCC
>CAXSIB010000566.1:0-2366 GCA_964237095.1 uncultured Actinomycetales bacterium | reverse complement strand
GCGCAGGTGCACGCGGCCGTCGCCGCCGCGCGGGCCGCCGCGCCGGGCTGGCGGGCCCTGTCGATCGACGACCGGGCCGCGGTGTTCCTGCGCGCGGCCGCCCTGCTGACGGGGCCGTGGCGCGACACCATCAACGCCGCCACGATGCTCGGGCAGTCGAAGTCCGTGCAGCAGGCGGAGATCGACGCCGTGGGGGAGCTGGCCGACTTCTGGCGGTTCAACGTGGCGTTCGCCCGGGAGGTCTACGCCGAGCAGCCGGTGACGTCGTCGGCCGGTACCTGGAACCGCCTCGACCACCGCCCGCTCGAGGGCTTCGTCTACGCGATCACGCCGTTCAACTTCACCTCGATCGCCGGCAACCTGCCGACCGCGCCGGCGCTCATGGGGAACACCGTCATCTGGAAGCCCTCGCCCACCCAGGGGTTCGCGGCGCACTTCACCATGCGACTGCTCGAGGAGGCCGGCCTCCCACCGGGGGTGATCAACCTCCTGCCCGGCGCCGGGCCGGAGATCTCCGAGGTCCTGCTGGCCGACCCCGACCTCGCGGGCATCCACTTCACCGGCTCGACCGCCACCTTCCGCCACCTCTGGCGCGGGGTCGCCGACCACCTGGACACCTACCGCTCCTACCCGCGGCTCGTGGGGGAGACCGGCGGTAAGGACTTCGTGCTGGCGCTGCCCGACGCCGACGTCGAGGCGGTGCAGACCGCGCTGCTGCTGGGCTCGTTCGAGTACGCCGGGCAGAAGTGCTCGGCGGCGTCGCGGGCCTTCGTCCCGGCCTCGATGTGGCCCGCACTGCGCGACCGCCTCGCGGCCGGCACCGACGCGCTCGGGGTCGGGGACGTCACCGGGGACCTGTCGGTGTTCACCGGGGCGGTCATCGACGACCGCGCGTTCGCCAGGCACGCCGCGGTGTTCGACCGGGTCCGGTCGGTCGACTCGGTGTCCGTGCTCGCCGGGGGGACCGCCGACGACAGCGTGGGCTGGTTCGTCCGGCCCACCGTCCTGGTCGGCACGGACCCGACCGACGAGATCTTCACCACCGAGTACTTCGGGCCGATCCTGTCCCTGCACGTCTACGAGGACAGCGACCTCGACGCGGTGGTCCGCGGGATCGACACCGCGACGCCGTACGCCCTCACCGGCGCGGTGTTCGGCCGCGACCGCCGCCAGCTGGCGCGGATGAGCGACGAGCTGCGGTTCGCGGCGGGCAACTTCTACGTCAACGACAAGCCGACGGGTGCGGTCGTCGGGCAGCAGCCGTTCGGTGGGGCGCGGGCGTCGGGCACCGACGACAAGGCCGGCGCGGCCTCCAACCTCCTGCGGTGGACGGCGACCCGGGCGATCAAGGAGAACTTCGTCCCGCCGCGGGCGATCACCTACCCGCACCTGGGCTGACCCACCGGCGTCGGCCCACTGCTCGACCCGGGGTCGGCAGCGACGTCTCGATGGACGAGACTCGCGTCTCAGCCCGCGGTCGGCACCGCCTAGCGTCGGGGCCGTGCCCGACCGCGCCGACCGCCACCTCGTGCTGGCGGTCGGGACGTTCGGGCAGGCCGCGACCTGCGTCTTCAGCTACGGCCTCGCCTCGCTCGTGCCGCGGATGCGCACGGACCTGCACCTCTCCCTGGCCGGTACCGGGCTCCTCGTCTCGACGCCGGTGTTCGGGCTGCTGCTGACGCTGGTGCTGTGGGGGGTCGCGGCCGACCGGTTCGGCGAGCGCCGGGTGCTGATCGCCGGTCTCGTCGGTGCCGGCGTCCCGCTCTGCTTCGCCCCGCTGGTGTCCTCGGCGGTCGCGCTCGGGGCGCTGCTCGCCCTCGCCGGGGCCTTCGGGGCCTCGGTCAACGCGGCCAGCGGGCGGGTCATCCTCGGGTACTTCTCCGTCGCCGAGCGCGGCACCGCGATGGGGGTCCGCCAGTCCGCCCAGCCGCTCGGGGTCGCCCTCGGCGGCGCGGTGTTCCCGACGCTCGCGGACCGGCACGGCCTCGGTGGCGCCCTCGTCTTCCCCGCGGTGCTCTGCCTGGTGGCCGCCGCCGGGGTCGCGCTCTTCGTCGCCGACCCGCCGCACGCCCCGCGGGACGGCACCCGCGCCGCGTCGCCCTACGCGGACGGGATGCTGGCGCGGGTGCACGGCGCCAGCGCGCTGCTCGTCGTCCCGCAGTTCGCGACGAGTGCGTTCGCGGTCGCGTTCCTGGTCCAGTCCTTCGGCTGGTCCGACGTCGCCGCGGGCCGGCTGCTGGCCGGGGTGGCCCTGCTCGGCGCCGCGGGCCGGATCGCCGCCGGCCGCTGGTCGGACCGGGTCGGGAGCCGGCTGCGACCGCTGCGGGTCATCGCGGTGAGCACCGCCGCGGCCGCCGCGCCGATGT
>CAXSIB010000565.1:0-2371 GCA_964237095.1 uncultured Actinomycetales bacterium | reverse complement strand
CCGGCCGCGCCCCCCGAGGTCCCGGTCGAGGTCCGGGTGTCCCCGGCCGGCCCGGTCGAGGTGCTCACCGCGATCCGGACCGCGCTGGCCGGACACCGCCGCCTCCACCTGGTCTACGACGGGGCCGCGTCGGACCGCCGGACCGAGCGCGACGTCGACCCGCGGCGGCTGCGGGTCCTCGGCGACGCGGCCTACCTCGACGCCTGGTGCCACCTCGCCCGGGCCGACCGGTCGTTCCGGGTGGCGCGGGTGTCGGCGGCGACCGTGCTCGACGCGGTCGCCGACCCGCCGCCCGAGGAGGGCGACGCCGACCCGGCGGCCGCGTTCCACCCGGGGGCGGACGACGTCGTGGTCACCCTCGACCTCGCGCCGGGCGCCCGGTGGGTGGCGGAGTACCACCCCGTGCTCGACGCCGTGGAGCTCCCGGGCGGCGGGCTGCGGGTGCGCCTCGCGGTCGCCGACACCCGTTTCCTCGTCCGCCTGGTGCTCCGCCTGGCCGGCCGGGCCCGGGTGGTCGCCCCGCCCGGGGTGGCGGAGCAGGTCCGGGAGGCGGCCGAGGCCGGGCTCGCGTCCTATGCACCGGCCTGACGGGTCGCCGCGACGCCGGTCACGGGTCCGTACCGTGTTGACTGCGAAGGGTGACCACCGTCGTCCGGCGCAGGTCGTCGCCGGCGGGACCCAACCGGGGGGCACGGCAGCAACGAAGCCTCTCCGACACGAGGGCCTCGCACTAGACTGAGGCACCACCGGGACCGCGGCAGCGGCGCCCGTCCCCACGGCCCGCCCCGGCGGACCCGCAGCTAGGAGATCTCAATGCTCAGAGGTGCGCTGGAACCCTGGCACATCATCATCATCGTGGCGTTGCTGTTCGTGCTCTTCGGGGCCAAGCGGATGCCCGACGCGAGCCGCTCCCTGGCGCGTTCGATGAAGATCTTCAAGAGCGAGGTCAAGGACCTGCGCAGCGACGACGACCCGGAGACCCCGGAGATCACCGCTGCGTCGACCACCACCACACCTGCTGCGCCGACCGCTCCGGTCGCCGGCGCCACCGCCGCCCCGGTCGTGGCCCTCGCCAAGCCCGCCCCCACCTCCTCAGCCGCCGCGAACGCCGCCGAGCTGCGGGCCGCCGAGCTGCGCCTCGCCGAGCTGCGGGTCGACGAGCTGCGCGCCCAGAACGCCGCGACCGCCCAGCGGGAGCACGACCGGGTCTGACCCGGTCGTCCCCCGGTAGAGCCGCAGCCGGTCCATGGTCGACACCGCCGCCCAGCCCCTGCGCAAGAAGCGCCAGAAGCACGACGCCGAAGCGGCGATGCCGCTCGTCGAGCACCTCAAGGAGCTCCGCAACCGCATCGGCAAGGCGATCATCGCGATGGCGGTCTTCACCATCGGTGGCTGGTTCGTCTACGACCAGGTGTTCTCCTACCTGAGCAAGCCGTTCCAGCAGGCTGGCGTCGACCACCGGATCGCCGCGATCAACTTCAACACCCCGATCGCCGCCTTCACGGTGCGTTTCCACGTCGCCCTGTTCGTCGGCATCGTCGTGTCCAGCCCGATCTGGTTGTACCAGCTGTGGGCCTTCGTGGCTCCCGGGCTCAAGCACAACGAGAAGAAGTACGCCTACGCGTTCATCGGGACCGCGCTGCCGCTGTTCCTGCTCGGCGCCGGTCTTGCGCTCTACGTGATGCCGATCACCGTCGGTGCCCTGCTGAGCCTCGCCCCCAAGAACGCCGCCATCCTGAACGACGCCGGCAGCGTGATCGACTTCGCGGTCCGGATCGCCCTCGCCTTCGGGATCATGTTCGTGATCCCGGTGTTCCTGGTCGGGCTCAACTTCACGGGGCTGGTGTCCGGCACGAGCCTGAAGAAGACGTGGCGGGTCGCGGTCTTCGTCATCTTCGTGGCCGCGGCCATCGCGTCGCCGTCGCCGGATCCCCTGACCATGCTGCTGCTCGCGGTCCCGGTGGCTCTGCTCTACATGGTGGCGGTGGGCATCGCTCTGGTGCACGACCGTCGCAAGGACAAGCTCTCCACCGAGCCGGACTACAGCCAGTTCGCGGACGACGAGGCCACGCCGATCGAGGCGCCGGACCACTCGGCCTGACGACCGCGCCCGAGATCGTGGACGACCGCCGCGGTCGTCCCCGGCCTCTGCCGGTGACCGTCGCGACCGGGCGCGGCTAGCGTTCGCCGACGTGTCCCGCAGCGCCGCCATCCTCGTCAACCCCACCGCCGGGAAGGGCGCGGCCGCCGCCACCGCGGACGTCGTCTTCCGGCGGCTGGTCGCGGCCGGGGTCCGGGTCGACCTCCTGCGGGGGGCCGACGTGCACGACGCGCGGGCGCAGACCGCGGCGGCGGTGGCCGAGGCGGTGGC
>CAXSIB010000564.1:0-2379 GCA_964237095.1 uncultured Actinomycetales bacterium | reverse complement strand
GCCGGGTCGGACAGGTACTGCTCGACGAGGCGGTCGACGCCGCGGTCGAGGGTGGCGGAGAACAGCAGCCGCTGCCCGCCCACCGGGACGTGGTCGAGGATCCGCTGCACCGCCGGGAGGAACCCGAGGTCGGCCATGTGGTCGGCCTCGTCGAGCACGGCGATGTCGACGTGGGAGAGGTCCGCGGACTGCCGCTCGAGCAGGTCGATGAGGCGGCCGGGGGTGGCCACGACGATGTCGACGCCGCGGCGGAAGGCCTCGAGCTGGCGGCCGTAGGGCGCGCCGCCGTAGACCGACACCGTGCGCAGGCCCACGGCGCGGGCCAGGGGCAGCAGCACGGCCTCGACCTGGGTCGCGAGCTCGCGGGTCGGGACGAGCACCAGGCCGCGGGGCAGCCGGACGGTGTTCGTCGGCGACGGGGTCGCGGCGAGGCGGGTCACGATCGGCACCGCGAAGGCGATGGTCTTGCCGGACCCGGTCTGGGCGCGGCCGAGGACGTCGCGCCCGGCGAGGGCGTCGGGCAGCGTCTGCGCCTGGATGGCGAAGGGCTCGTGGGCGCCGGCCGCGGCGAGCGCGGTGATGACGGCCGCGGGCACGCCCAGCTCGGCGAAGGTGGCCGGTGCGGGCGGGGGCAGCTGGCTGGCCGCGTCGAGCGCGGCCTCCAGCGTCGAGACCTTGGAGACGCGGCCGGTCGGCCGGCCGCCGTTGCCGCCACCGCTGCTGCCGGGACGGCGGCGCGGAGGACGGGACGGGCCCGAGGTCGAGCCGGCGGCGGGGGCCGGGCGGCGGGGGGCCGCGTCGGACCAGCCGCTGCTGCCCGACCAGCTGTCGGTCCGGTACGACTGCCCGGTGCGGGCGCCGGACCGGCTGGAGTGGCTCGACCCCGCGGAGTGGCCGGAGCCGCTCGCGGAGGGGCGGCCGGACGTGCGGGAACGGCCCGTGGAGGGCTGGGACATGATGGGGTGCTCCGGAGTGCAGGCGGCCGTCGCGCGGGCACGGTCGACGGCCTGACCACACGTCAACGTGAAGTCGGTCGTCCCGCGAATGGGCGATGCCTCACGGGCCACTCGCCCGCATGAGATGCGGCCAGTGGGCCGCCACATGGACACATTAGCAGGCCGGCCCCGACCGCCCCGGGTGTGGCGGGTCTGCGACGGGTGCGCGGTGCGCGGGCGGTCCGAGCCGGACCGTGCGCGGATCTCGACCCCGGTGAGGCCGGGGGGGCCGCTGGGCACCCCACCCGATCCGGCCGTCCCGCCACCGTCGAGACGTGCGCGGCGGACCGCGTCCGGTCGCCGCAGGCGGGAGGATGGCCCCGTGCGCCTGCGGGAGATGCGGCGGTACCGGCGCGACGACCCCCACTCCTACGCCCTCGGCACGTTCTGCGTGCTCGAGCTGCTCGCCCGCCGGCCCGGGCAGGCGCTGCGGGTGGTGCTCGACCCGGCGGCGGCCGACTCCCCGGGCGGGGTGCTGGTGCGGGCGGCGGCGGCGCGGGCCGGGGTCCCCCTCGACGTCGACGAGCGCGTCCCGGCCGCCCTGGGGCGCAAGGGCAACGTGCACGCGGTCGCCGCGTTCACCAAGTACGAGTCCCCGCCCGACCCGGCCGCCGACCACGTGGTGCTGGTCCGCCCGGCCGACTTCGGGAACCTCGGGACGATCGTCCGCACGATGCGCGGGCTCGGCACCGACGACCTCGTCCTGGTGCCGCCGGCCGCCGACCTGTTCGACCCGCTCGTCGTCCGCGCGTCGATGGGATCCCTGTTCGGGTTGAGGTTCGCGGTCGTCGAGGACCTCACCGCCTACGCGCGGGCGTACCCGCGGCCGCTGTTCGCGTTCCGCTCCGACGCCGCCACCCCGCTGCCGGCCACGGCGTTCCGGCGGCCCGCGGCGCTCGTCTTCGGACCGGAGTCGTCGGGGCTGCTGGCGGCCGACCTCCCCGCGACCCTCGAGGTGAGCGGGGTCGCCATCCCCCAGGCCGGCGCGGTCGACTCCTTCAACGTCGCCGTGTCGGTCGCCCTGGGCCTCTGGGAGTTCCGCCGACTGACGGGCTCACTGCCGTAGGGGCGCTGCTGCGAGGGCGTTGCCGTCGAGGCGCTGCCCACGCCCGGTCGCGGCCGCGCGGTCAGGTGGTCGGCCGGCTGACCGCGCTCAGGCCGACTTCCGGGCGCTGCGCCGCGCGGGCATCGTCTCGTCGACGGTCGAGGCCCTCGCCTTCTTCGCGGCCGGCTTCGCCTTCGCGGCGGTCTTCGCCGGGCGGGCGCGCGGCGTGGGCGCGGGGGTCGCCGCCACCGGGGCCGCCGTCTTCTTCGCCGCGGCCCGGCGAGGTGCGGCCCGCTTGGCCGGGGCCTCGTCCACCTCGTCCGCCTCGTCCGACGCCGC
>CAXSIB010000563.1:0-2390 GCA_964237095.1 uncultured Actinomycetales bacterium | reverse complement strand
GGCACCGCTGCGAGCGCGAGCAGGAACAGCAGGACCAGCGCCGTCCGCATCGACGTCAGCTGCCGCCAGCACCACCGCGTGAACTCCCACGGGGACAGCGACGGCGGGATCTCGGGGACCCGGCCGGCGCTCGTGCTGTCCTCGGAGAACGGGGTCTCGGAGAAGGTGGTCTCGGCCGACGGGGGCTCGGCCGCAGAGGGCACCGTGTCCTGCGTGGTCGTCACCTGAACTCCCCCATGGCCCCGCCGCCCGTGTCGCGGCACTCCGTGTCGCAGCCGTTCGTGTCACAGCCGTTCGTGTCACAGCCGTCCATGTCAGATGCCCACCGAGGACGACGCCGTCCAGTCGCGCAGCACCGCCACGAGATCCCCCCACACCCCGGTCAGCAGCAGCACCCCCACGGTGGCGAGCATCGCGCCGCCGAAGCGGCTCACCCACAGCCCGTGGCGACGCACGACGCCGACGACCCGCGTCATCCAGCCGAGGGCTCCGGCGAACGCGACGAACGGCAGCCCGAGGCCGAGGGAGTAGAGGACGGCGAGCGCGGCCCCCCGCCCGGCGCCGCCGCCACCGGAGAGCGAGAGGGTGAGCACCGCGGCCAGCGTCGGGCCGGTGCACGGGGTCCAGCCGACCCCGAACAGGAACCCGATCAGCGGCGCGGCGGCCAGCCCGACCCGCGGGACGGGGTCGACCCGCCGTTCTCGCTGGAGCACGCCGATCAGGCCCGCGAAAGCCAGCCCCAGCACGATGAGCAGCACGCCGAGGAACCGGTTCACCACGGTCTCGTGCCGGACGAACACGGCCCCGAACGCGGTCGACAGGCCGGCGGTGAAGAGGACGAACCAGACCGTGAACCCGAGGACGAACAGCCCGACCCCGGCGACGGCCCGGCGCCGGCCGGGACGCCCGCGGGCGGGGTCGGCGCGGTCGGCGACCTCGGCGCCGGTCATCCCGGTGACGTAGGAGAGGTAGCCCGGGACGAGCGGGAGCACGCAGGGACTGAAGAAGGAGACCGCGCCGGCCAGGACGACCACCGGTGCGGCGAGCAGGAACGAGCCGTCGCGGGCGATCGCCGGGAAGGACTCGACCGCCAGCGCGCCGATCACGCGGCGCCCCCGTTCACGCCGGACCCACGGTCGCGTCGTCGACCAGCTCCACCAGTGCCGACGCCGTCCCGATCGACCCGGTGACGGCGGCCGCCACCCGGTGGCGGGCGTCCAGGACGATCGTCGACGGCGGCGCCGAGACGGGGACGATCCCGGCGAAGCCGAGCTGCAGGGACTTGTCGTCGTCGACGAGGCTCGGGTAGTTGACGCCGTAGGTCTCGTAGTAGGCCAGGGCGGCCGCGGTCCCGCCGGACTCGTCGATGTCGAGCCCGACGAACCGGACCCCCTTCGCCATGAGCTGGCGGGCGGCCTCGGTCAGCGCGGGCGCCTCGTCCCGGCACGGCGGGCACCAGCTCCCCCAGATGTTCACGACGACCGGGGACCCGGCCCACGCGGCCACCGAGAGCGCCGTCCCGGTCAGCGTCCGCCCGCTCAGCGGCGGGGCGGCCCGCCGGTCCGCCACCGGGATGACCCGGGCGGTCCCGTCGTCCGCGGCGGAGCCCCGCGAGCAGGCCGCCGGCAGCACGAGGGCCGGGACCACCAGCGCGGACAGCGTGAGCAGCCGCCGCCGGTCCACCGCCGTGCCACCCACAGTCCGGCCGTTCACAGGCCGGCCGCCGGTTCGGTGTAGTCGACGGCCACGACCGCGTCGCGCGCGGTGGGCCCGTCGAGCCCGCCCTCCGGGAGGTCGAGGGTGAAGGTCGTGAGCGAGGCCAGCCCGCACTCGCGGCGACCCCAGATGTGGCGGTGCTCGGCGCTGCGCCGCGCGGCCCACACGGGCAGCTGGTGGGAGACGACCAGCGCGGCCCGCCCGGCGAGCGCGGCGGCCGCGGCCGCCTCGGCGATCCCCGCCCACATGCGGGTGGCGATCTGCTCGTGCGGCTCGCCCCAGGACGGGCGCCGCGGGTCCCACAGCCGGCGCAGGTTCTCCGGCCGGGACAGGAACGCGGCGTCGACGTGGTGGCCCTCGAAGTCGTTCTCGCCCTCGATGACCCGCGGGTCGATGCGCGCGGTCAGCCCGAGGGCGTGCTCGAGCGGCGCGACCGTCTCCCGGGCGCGCTGCAGCGGCGAGCTGACGAGCAGCCCGACCCGCGCGGGCGACGCCGGGACGGCGTCGATGACCGCGGCGACCCGCCGCGCCATCGCGGCGCCGCGCTCGGACAGCCCGAAGCCGGGGAGGCGGCCGTAGAGGACCTTGTCCGGGTTGAACACCTCCCCGTGGCGGAGCAGGTGCACGGTGACCAGGGTCATCGGGTGCCGGCCCCCGCGGGCGCCCGCCCGGCG
>CAXSIB010000562.1:0-2392 GCA_964237095.1 uncultured Actinomycetales bacterium | reverse complement strand
CGGCCGCCGCCGACCCCGCCGCCGCGGTCCGGGAGGCCGGGCTGCGCCGCCGGGTGAAGATCGACGACATCCTGGCCGGGCTGAACGGGCCCCAGCGCGAGGCCGTCACCCACGCCGGCGGCCCGCTGCTCGTCGTCGCCGGCGCCGGCTCGGGCAAGACCCGGGTCCTCACCAAGCGCATCGCGTACCTGCTCGCCGCCCGCGACGTCCACCCCGGGGAGATCCTCGCGATCACCTTCACCAACAAGGCCGCCGGGGAGATGAAGGAGCGCGTCGAGGCGATGGTGGGCAACCGCGCCCGCTTCATGTGGGTCTCGACCTTCCACTCCGCGTGCGTCCGGATCCTCCGCAAGGACGGTGCCGCGTTCGGGCTGGGCTCGTCGTTCTCGATCTACGACCAGTCCGACGCCCAGCGGCTGATGACGCTGGTGACCCGCGAGCTCGACCTGGACCCGAAGTCCTACAACCCGAAGGCCATCCACGCCTGGGTCTCGGACCAGAAGAACGAGCTGGTCGACGTGGCCGCCGCGACCGAGCGGGCCGCCAACCACATCGAGACCACGTTCGCGCAGTGCTACGCGATGTACCAGGCGCGCCTGGAGCAGGCCGGGGCGCTGGACTTCGACGACCTGATCATGCGGACCGTCCAGCTGCTGCAGCGCTTCCCGGATGTCGCCGAGACCTACCGACGCCGGTTCCGCCACGTGCTGGTGGACGAGTACCAGGACACCAACCACGCGCAGTACTCCCTCGTCCGGGAGCTGGTCGGGCACGGCGTGCCGCGCACCGACGGCCAGCCGGGGATCGGGCCCGGCGAACTGGTCGTGGTCGGGGACGCCGACCAGTCGATCTACGCCTTCCGCGGCGCGACCATCCGCAACATCGTCGAGTTCGAGCGGGACTACCCGCAGGCGCGCACGGTCCTGCTGGAGCAGAACTACCGGTCCACGCAGAACATCCTCTCCGCCGCCAACGCGGTGATCTCCCGCAACGCCGGGCGCCGGCCCAAGCAGCTCTGGTCGGACTCCGGGGCCGGGGAGAAGGTCGTCGGCTACGTCGCGGACACCGAGCACGCCGAGGCCCAGTTCGTCGTCGACGAGATCGACCGGCTCACCGACGAGGGCCTCGCGCGCCCCGGCGACGTCGCGGTGTTCTACCGGACCAACGCGGCCTCGCGGGTGTTCGAGGAGGTGCTGATCCGGGTCGGGCTGCCCTACCGGGTCGTCGGCGGGGTCCGGTTCTACGAGCGCCGCGAGGTCCGCGACGCCCTCGCCTACCTGCGCCTGCTGGCCAATCCCGAGGACACGGTGTCCCTGCGCCGGGTCCTCAACGTCCCGAAGCGGGGGATCGGGGACCGCACCGAGGGCGCCGTCGAGCAGTTCGCGGCGCGGGTGCGGATCAGCTTCGCCGCGGCCCTGCGCCGGGTCGGGGAGCTTGCGGACACCGGGGACCTCGGCACCCGCGCGGTGACCGCGGTCACCGCGTTCACCGACCTCGTCGACGGGGTCGCGGTGCTGCTCGCCGACGGCGCCGGCCCGGCCGAGGTCCTCGAGGAGGTCCTCGTCCGGACCGGCTACCTCGCGGAGCTGGAGTCGTCGGCGGACCCGCAGGACGGCTCGCGCGCGGAGAACCTGCGCGAGCTGGTCGCCGTCGCCCGGGAGTTCACCGACGCCGCCCCGGACTCGACGCTCGTCGACTTCCTGGAGCGGGTCGCGCTCGTCGCGGACTCCGACCAGGTCCCCGGCGGCAACCCGGCCGAGCCCGAGGTGGCGGCTGGCACCCCGACCGCCGCCGCCGCCGGGGGCACCGGCTCGGACCAGGGCCCCGCGACGGTCGAGGAGGCCGTCGCCGCCCCCGCGGTCCCGGTCGAGCCCGGCGTCGTGACGCTGATGACCCTGCACACCGCCAAGGGCCTGGAGTTCCCCGTCGTGTTCCTGACCGGCCTCGAGGACGGGGTGTTCCCGCACGCCCGCGCGCTGTCGGACCCGCGGGAGCTGGAGGAGGAGCGCCGCCTCGCCTACGTCGGGATCACCCGCGCGCGGGAGCGGCTCTACCTGACCCGGGCGATCGTCCGCAGCGCCTGGGGGGCGCCGCAGCACAATCCCGCCTCGCGGTTCCTCGACGAGATCCCGGGCGAGCTCCTGGACTGGCGGCGGACCGAGAGCGACACCGCGCACTGGGGCTCGACCGACGCGGAGGGCTCCCAGGACCGCGACTGGGACGGCTGGGGCCGGTGGGGGTCCGGTGCGCCGGGCAGCGGCGGCCCGCGCACCGGTGCCGCCCGCAGCCAGGCCACATCGACCGGGTCCGCCTCGTCGACCAGCTGGTCCGGCGGCTCGGGTGGTTCGTCGTCGGCCGGCTCGGCGTCGGGGGGCGCCGGCGGGGCCCGGGC
>CAXSIB010000561.1:0-2406 GCA_964237095.1 uncultured Actinomycetales bacterium | reverse complement strand
TCCACCGGGTCGGGCCCGGCGCACAGCCCGGCGAGGCCCGCGATGGCGGTGTCGAACCCCTTGCGCTCGACGAGGCGCCCGACCGCGAGCAGTCGCAGGCGCATCCCCCGACCGGGAGCGGCCCCGAACGGGGTGAACATCCGCCGGTCGACCCCGCAGGGCACCACGTGCAGCCGCGGGACCGGCGCCCCGAGCGCGACCAGCTCACCGACCTCGTCCCCGCAGGTCGCGATGACCGCGTCGGCGTCCTGGGCGAGCCCGCGCTCGAGGGTGACCCGGTCGGCGGGGCTGGTGTCGGCGCTGCCCTGCCACCGCCGCTTGACGATCCCGAGCGCGTGGAAGGTGACCGCGAGCGGGACCCCGAGCCGGTGGGCGGCGGCCCGTGACGCCAGCCCCGACATCCAGAAGTGCGCGTGGACGAGGTCCGGGCGGCGGCCCGGGACCGACCAGTCGGCGGTCAGGACGTCGGCGAACGCGGGCATGTGCTCGAGCAGGTCGTCCTTGGCCAGCGCGGTCGGCGGCCCGGCGTCGACGTGGACGACCTCGAGGCGGTCCCCGAGCCGGACGCGGTCGGGCAGGCCCGGATCGTCGCGGCGGGTGTACACCGACACCTCGTGGCCGCGGTCGGCCAGGGCCTGCGCCAGCGCGGCGACGTGGACGTTCTGCCCGCCGGCGTCGACCCCGCCGAGCGCGGCGAGCGGGCTCGCGTGCTCCGACACCAGCGCGAGGCGGAGTCCCGAACCGGGCCGCGCCGGCGCGGTCGGGACGTCGCAGGGCGTCTCGCGGAGACCGTCGCGGAGCGTCTCGCGGGGTGCCTCGCGGGGAGTGTCGCGGTGGTTCTCCCGGGAGCTGTCGCGGGGCGTCCTCACGCCGCCACCCGCCCGGCGACGACCTCGTCGAGGACGGTGTCCCAGTCGTCGAGGAAGCGCTTCAGGCCGAACCGCTCGAGGGCGTGGGCACGGGCCGCGTCGCCCCGGTCGCGGGCCTCGGCCGGGTCGGCCAGCCAGCGCCGCGCGGTGGCGGCCAGCACCGCCGGGTCGCACGAGAGGACCCCGGCCGCAGCCGGCACCGACTCCGGCGCCGCGGTCGTCGACAGCGCCAGGACGGGCAGCCCGAGCAGCATCGCCTCGATGAGGGACAGCCCGAGGCTGGTCCACCGGAACGGGTGGAAGTAGGCGCGGTGGCGGGCCAGCTGGGCGTGCATCGCGTCCTGCGGCGGGTCGTCGTGCAGCCGGCCGGCCAGCGCCGGGTCACCCGAGCGGACGGCGAGGTCCGCCAGCGCGGCCATGCCCATGCCGTAGACCTCGACCGGGACCTGTGCGGACAGCCCGAGGACGAGGTCGGTGCCGGCGGTCCGGCCCCGGCGCACGGGCTCGTTGACGGCCACCGCGACCGATTCCCGCTCGCCGGTGTAGAGGTGGCCGGGATCCGGGACGCCGTGCTCGACGACCCGGGTCGGAGCGCGCCCGTTGTCCCACATCACCGCGTTGAAGTCCGTCACGTGGACGATCGGCACCCGGGTCTGGTCGGCCATGAGGTGCACGGTCTGCGCCGGCGGGCCGGTCGGGGCGTTGTGCTCGAGGTAGACCGCGGGCAGGTCCGCGCCGGGCTCGCGCCCGGTCCAGGCGCGGACGAGGGCCAGCTCCTCGGGACGTTGCAGCACCACGGCGTCGAGGTCCTCGGCGCGCAGGTCCTGCGGCGCGACCTCCCGGGACGACGCCGGCCAGTCCCAGGTGCGGGCCCGGCCACGGCCGTCGGGACCCCGGTCGGGGGTGACCGGGACGACGTAGTCGTGGCGGCCCTGGACCAGCGCCGTCGCGTACGAGCCGTGCACGTGCCACAGCAGGAGCCTCACCGCGCCGGCTCCAGGCGGTGGTCGGCCGCGGACCGCGGGGCGGCTGCTCGCCGACCGGCGGCGGTCCGTCGGTCGGCCGCGTCGGCGCCGGCGGCGTCCATGCCGGTGAGGTGCGCGACGGCTTCGACCACCGCGCGCGCCGGCACGCCCGCCAGGCACGGGTGGCCCGGGACCGGGCAGATCCGGGCCCGGGTGTCGCGACACGGCGCGTCGGGGTCCCCGAGCAGGACGTGGGGCACCCCGTACGGCGCCCATCGCGCGGCGGGGACGACCGGCGCGAACCAGGACACGACCGGAGTCCCGACGGCGGCCGCGAGGTGCGCCGGACCGGTGTTGCCGACGACGACGCAGGCCGCGCCGGCCAGCACGGTCGCGAGCTCGCCGAAGCTCGTGCGCCCACTGAGGTCGAGCACCGGGCCGGCCGTCGTCCCGGGGTCCGTCGCCCCGATGTCCACTGCCCCGGGGCCCGCCGCCCCGGCGCAGACCTCGCGGGTGAGCGCGGTCTCACCGGGGCCGCCGGTGACGACGACCGCCCAGCCGGCGGCGGCCAG
>CAXSIB010000560.1:0-2412 GCA_964237095.1 uncultured Actinomycetales bacterium | reverse complement strand
GGCGGCGGCGCGGGCCAAGCTGGCCCGCAAGGGCGCCGACCTGCTCGTGCTCAACCGGGTCGGGCCCGGCGTCGGCTTCGAGGTCGACACCAACGCCGCGACCGTCCTCGGCGCCGACGGCAGCGTGTTCGAGGTCCCCTCCACCGACAAAACGACCCTCGCGCACCGCGTCCTGGACGCCGCGGTCGCGCTGCTCGACACCCGCACCCACTGAGCGGTCCCGGTCTGCGGGGTGGGCCCGACCGGCTAGCGTCTGAGCCTCCTGATGCCTGGAGGTAGCACGTGGCCCTTCGCCTGTTCACGTCCGAGTCGGTCACCGAGGGCCACCCGGACAAGATCTGCGACCAGATCTCCGACGCGGTGCTCGACGAGATGCTCAAGGGCGACCCGGCCAGCCGGGTCGCTGTCGAGACGATGGTCACCACGGGGCTCGTGCACGTCGCCGGCGAGGTGACCACCGAGACCTACGTGGACATCGCGTCGGTCGTGCGCGACATCATCGGGGCCATCGGCTACGACTCCTCGGCGAAGGGCTTCGACGCCAACTCGTGCGGCGTCTCGGTCTCGATCGGCCGGCAGTCCCCGGACATCGCGCTCGGTGTCGACCGCGCCCCCGCGGAGGGCGTCGACCCACTGGACCTGCAGGGCGCCGGCGACCAGGGCCTCATGTTCGGCTACGCCTGCGACGACACCGCCGAGCTGATGCCGCTGCCGATCACCCTCGCGCACCGCCTCGCCCAGCGCCTCGCGCAGGTCCGCCACGACGGCGTCATCCCCTACCTGCGCCCCGACGGCAAGACCCAGGTGACCATCGGCTACGAGGGCGACCGCGCGGTCCGTCTCGACTCCGTGGTCGTCTCCAGCCAGCACGCGGCGACGGTCGACCTCGACTCCATGCTGGCCAAGGACATCGCGCACCACGTGGTCGAGCCGGTCCTCGCCGGGATCGCCGCGGCCGGGGGCGCGGCGGCGGCGATCGACATGACGGACTACGCCCTCTACGTCAACCCGACCGGGCGGTTCGAGGTCGGCGGCCCGATGGGCGACGCCGGGCTGACCGGCCGCAAGATCATCATCGACACCTACGGCGGCATGGCCCGCCACGGCGGTGGTGCCTTCTCCGGCAAGGACCCGTCCAAGGTCGACCGGTCCGCGGCGTACGCGATGCGCTGGGTCGCGAAGAACATCGTGGCCGCCGGCCTGGCCCGCCGCGCCGAGGTCCAGGTCGCCTACGCGATCGGGCGCTCGCACCCGGTGGGGCTGTTCGTCGAGTGCTTCGGCACCGAGACCGTCCCCGTCGACCGCATCCAGGCCGCCGTCACCGCGGTGTTCGACCTGCGCCCGGCGGCGATCATCCGTGACCTCGACCTGCTGCGCCCGATCTACACCCAGACCGCGACCTACGGGCACTTCGGCCGCGAGCTGCCCGACTTCACCTGGGAGCGTCTCGACCGCGTCGACGCGCTGCAGTCCGCCGTCGGCTGAGCCGGCTCGTCCGCCCGACCCGGCGGCACCGGCCAAGGACAGCGCGAGCGTGCTCCGCGAGCGGCCGGCCGGTCCTGTCGGTGGACCCGGGTAGACCGGTCGCATGGCGGGAGTCGCGGTGGCGGAACGGCCGGCGCCCGGCGTCGATGTCGCCGCGCCCGGCGCCGGTGGTCCGGGCCGGCCGGCCGTGAGGCTCCGCACCCCGCGTCCGGCGGCACCGGCGGCCGTGCCGCCGGTCGGGGCCCCCGTCGATCTGCCGGTCGCCGAGGTCGTGCTCGACGTCCCCCTCGCCCACCTCGACCACCCCTTCGACTACGCGGTGCCGCCGGGGCTCGACGTCGCGGCGGTGCCCGGGGCGCGGGTGAAGGTCCGCCTCGCCGGCCGCCTGGTCGGCGGCTTCGTCGTCGCCCGGGCCGCCGCGAGCGCCCACCCCGGCCGGCTCAGCCCGCTCGCCGCCGTCGTGTCCCCGGAGCCGGTGCTGTCCGCGGAGGTCCTGGAGACCGCCCGCCGGGTCGCCCGCCGCTGCGCCGGCACCACCGCCGACGTGCTCCGCCTCGCGGTCCCGCCCCGGCACGCCCGCGTCGAGGCCGAGGCGACCGCCCCCACCCCGGAGATGCCGGGACCGTCAACCGTTCCGACCGAGCCGACCACTCCGGAGGCGGCGGCACCACCGCCGGCGGACCACGACCCGACCAGTCCGGCCTGGGCGCGGTACCGCGGCGGTGCGTCCTACCTGTCGCACCTGGCCGCCGGCGGGTCGCCCCGCGGGGTCGTCGCGGTCCTCCCCGGGGACCTGCCCGGCCTCGTCGCCGACGCCGTGCGCGCCACGCTCGCGGGCGGGCGGGGGAGCGTGGTCGTCGTCCCGGACGTCCGGGACCTGGTCGCCCTCGACGCCGCCCTGACCCGGGCGCTCGGCCCCGGGCGGCA
>CAXSIB010000559.1:0-2415 GCA_964237095.1 uncultured Actinomycetales bacterium | reverse complement strand
GCATTAGGTGGTTAGGTGGCAGCCTGGCCATCTGCCGCCGGGCCGCCCGCGGCGCTCGCCGCGGTGCTCCCGGCGGCCGCCGGTGCGGCCACCACGACCGACCCCCTCGAGGTCATCTCGCAGGAGATGGCCGCGCACCCCGTCTACCTCGCCCCCGGGTACGACGGGAAGACGGTCGACGTGGCGCAGCTCACCGCCGCGATCAACGCAGGCAGCGCGTCGATCCGGATCGTCGGCGTGCCCCAGTCCGTCGCCGACCGGTACAGCGACCCGAAGACGATGCCGCTGACGCTGCGCAGCGACGCCGGGTTCAACGGGGACGTCGCGGTGCTGACCCTGAGAGGCTTCTACGCGACCAACTCGATCGCGGTCAGCAACGCCCTCGCGGGCGGCGGGTCCGCCACCGAGATCGTCGAGGCCTACGTCCGTGCCGTGCAGGCGACCCAGGCCGGTACGGCGCAGACCGGGACCGTCCAGACCGGCACCACCGGCCAGCCGGGCTCGGGGAGCAGCATCGGCACGATCGTCGTCGTCCTCGTGCTGGTGGCCCTGGCGGTCTGGGTCCTGCTCCGCAGCCGTCGCCGTCGCCGGCCGGGCGCCCTCACCGGGGGTGGGGCGGAGGACCTGGAGTCCCTGCGGCGCCGGGGCCGGGCCGACCTCAGCGTCCTGCAGGCGGAGTACAACGACCACGCCGGCACCGACGCCAGCGTCCAGGGCGTCATCGACGCCGCCGGCGAGCTGCTCACCGGAGCCACCACCGCCGCCGACGTGGCCGCGGCCGAGCGGATGATCAACGGCGCGCGCAACCAGCTCAACCCGGGCCGGGTGCCGCCCGAGCCCGTCGCCATCGCCGCGGCGCCGGCGGCCGGGACCGTCGACGGCGGCCAGGACGGGCAGGGGTACGTCGTGAACCGGCAGGGGCAGGTCCAGCAGTACGCGGGCCGCGTGCCCCGCGGCTACCAGGTGGTGCCGCCGCAGTACTACGGCTCGATCACCGGCAGCACGATCACCGACCTCGTGGTCCTCCAGGCGCTGTTCAGCGGCGGCGGCGGGCTCTTCGGCGGCGGGGGCTGGGGCGGTGGTGGCGGGTTCTTCGGCGGCGGTGGCGGCGGCTGGGGCGGTGGTGGCGGCCAGGGCGGCCCTCCCGACGGCGGCGGCGGGAACTGGGGCGGCGGCGGCGGGGGCGGCGACTCCGGCGGCGGGAACTGGGGCGGGGGCGGCGACTCCGGCGGCGGTGGCGGCGGCGGCGGCGGGGACTCCGGCGGCGGCAACTGGTAGCGGGGCCGCGTCCCCGTCGGGACGGCCCGCGCTAGAGGTCGGCGAAGAAGACGGCGCCGGCGAACGCCACGTAGAGGCCGAGCAGCATGACCCCCTCCAGCCAGGTCGCCCTCTCGTCGGCCAGCAGCTGGATCGTGAGCAGGGTCCCGACCACCAGCGCGGCCAGCTCGAGGGCGCTGAACGACAGCGAGAACGGGTGCCCCGAGACGGCGCCGAGCAGCACGAGCACGGGCACGACGAACATCGCCAGCTGCATGCTCGAGCCGACCGCGATCTCGCTGGCGACCCCGAGGCGGTCGCGGGCGGCGAGGGTGAGGGCGCTGAACTGCTCGGCCGCGTTGCCCACCAGCGGCAGCACCACGAACCCGATGAACCCGCTGTGCAGCCCGAGCGACGTCCCGGCCGCCTGGACGCTGCCGGCGACGATCTCCGCGGCCACCGTGACCAGCACGGTGGCGACGGCCAGGACGACCAGCGCGCCGCGGACCGACCAGGTCCCCGGGGCGGCCGCCCGGCCCGGACGGTCCCGGGCCGGGACCGGCTCCGGGCGGGTCCGGTAGAGGCCCTGGTTGGTGCGGAGCATGAAGAGCAGGGACAGGCCGTACACCGCGAACAGGACGGCGGCGACGAGGTCGCTCACCTCGTCGAGGTGCACGGTCGAGCTGCCCGGCCGGAACCCGTAGACGGTGGGCAGCACGAGGATCCCGACCGCGAGGAACAGCAGCGTCGTCTGCTCGCGCGCCACCCGCGTGACCGGCACCTCGTCGTGGCGGCGGGCGGCGACCACCATCGAGACCCCGAGCAGCAGCAGGAGATTGCCGACGATCGAGCCGGTGATCGACGCCTTCAGGACCGCGATCTCCCCGTGCAGCACGAGCAGGGCCGCGATCATCAGCTCGGCGACGTTGCCGAAGGTCGCGTTCAGCAGCGCCCCGCGGCTGCCGCCGACCCGGTCGGCCAGCACCTCCGTCGCGCGCCCGACGAGACCGGCGAGCGGGACGACGGCCACCGCGGACAGGACGAACAGGACCGCCGCGCCGGCCCCGAGCAGCTGGGCGGCGACCGCCGCGGGCAGCGCGACGGCCAGCAGGTCGAGCCGGCGCCAGGGGCTGCGTCCGGGCCGGTCCACGGGCGCCA
>CAXSIB010000558.1:0-2422 GCA_964237095.1 uncultured Actinomycetales bacterium | reverse complement strand
GCAGGGCACCTCGGCCGACGCGCCGCTGTGCGTGACGTGCGGGACGAAGATGCGCCCGAGCGGTTCCTGCTACGTGTGCGAGGGATGCGGGTCCACCAGCGGCTGCAGCTGACGGGACGACCGCCGCTTCGAAACCGGCGCCCGGCCACCCGCGAGGGGGGCCGGGCGTCGGTCGTCGTCCCCGGGCGACCGCTCCACGGGTCGGCGGCCGGTCGACGGGGGACGGCCGGCGCGGTGCGGCCACGGGCTTCGACCGACGCGGTACGGCCGGCGGGCTGCGGTCGGACCGGTCGGTGTCGCGCCGTCGGCGGGACGTCGGTGGGTGCCCCGGACAGGAGCACGATCCGGGGGTGACCGGCACCTCACATCCCGGGGGGCTGCGGCGTCTACCGGGCATGGAGACGATGACGACGGACAGGGTGCACGCGGTGGTCGGTTCCCCGATCGGTGAGCTGACGCTGGTCGCCGAGGACGGGACCCTGGTCGGGCTGTACCTGGCCGAGCACCGCCGCCGGCCGGCCGCCGCCACCTGGGGGAGTCCGGTCGACCGCGGCGACGATCCGGGCCTCGACGTGGCGGCCACCCAGCTGGGGGAGTACTTCGGCGGGACGCGCCGGGTCTTCGACCTGCCGCTGCGAGCGGCGGGCAACCCCTTCGAGCAGGCGGTGTGGGCACTGCTGGGGACCATCCCGTACGGCGAGACCCGGTCGTACGGCGAGTTGGCGCGGTCCCTCGGCGGCGCGGGTCTGGCCCGCGCGGTCGGGGCCGCCAACGGCCGCAACCCGCTCAGCGTGGTCGTGGCCTGCCACCGGGTGGTCGGGGCCGACGGGCGGCTGGTCGGCTACGCCGGCGGCCTGGCGCGCAAACGGTTCCTGCTCGACCTGGAGCAGCCCGCCGCTGCGGCCGCGGGCCGGCTCCTCTGACGTGGCGGGACCACCGCCGCACGACGCCGGCCGGACCCTGCCGCGGGGTCGGCGCTCCGGCGGCGCTCAGCCGGGGAGCGGCGACCCGAACGGCGGGACCCTGGGCGGCGGCCGCCTCGACAGCAGAGCCGCCGACGTCGGGCGGCCCGGCCGGCTCCCGCCGTTCGAGGCCGTCGTGATCCGGCACGGCCCCACGGTCCTGCGGGTGTGCCGGGCCGTGGCCGGACCGGACGCGGGGGAGGACGCCTGGTCCGAGACCTTCCTCGCCGCGCTGCGGGCGTACCCGGACCTGCCGGCGGCCAGCAACGTCGAGGCCTGGCTGGTGACCATCGCCCACCGCAAGGCGATCGACCAGCTCCGGGCCCGGAGGCGCCGGGCGGTGCCGACGGGACACCTGCCCGAGGCGACGAGCACGACGAACGGGCCCGGCGGCTGGGAGGCCGACCTCTGGGCCGCGCTGGCCCGCCTGCCGCTCAAGCAGCGGCAGACCGTCGCCTACCACCACCTGGCCGGGCTGCCCCACGCCGAGGTCGCCGCCATCGTCGGCGGGACCGCGGCCGCCGCGCGCCGGGCGGCCGCCGACGGGGTCGCCGCACTCCGCCGGTCCGACCCCGACTGGACGTCCCGTCGCGACCCGCAGGGAGCACCGTCATGAGCGACCCAGGCCCGATCGGCGGCGACGCGACCGCCGACCACCCGGCCGCCGACCACCTGATCGCAGGCGGCCCCACCGCAGGCGACCTCTCGAACCACGACCACGACCGCGACACCGTCGGCCCCGAGGTCGAGGAATCCGGCGACGACCTCCTGCCCGCGTGGCCCGCCGCGGACGCCGCCGCCCTCAGCCGCCTCCGCGACCGCCTCGCCGCCGACGCGAGTGCCGCCGGGACCCTCGACGTCGCCTACACCGTCGTGGACACCCCGGTCGGCCCCCTGCTGCTCGCGGGCACCGACCACGGCCTCGTCCGGGTCGCGTACGCCGTCCAGGACCACGACGCGGTCCTCCAGCAGCTCGCCGACCGCGTCAGCGCGCGCGTGCTGCGCGCTCCCGGCCGCCTCGACCCGGCGGCCCGGCAGCTCGACGAGTACTTCACCGGCCGCCGGACGGTCTTCGAGCTCCCGCTGGACCTCCGGCTGGCGCACGGGTTCCGCCGTACCGTGCTGACCCACCTGCCCGGGATCGCCTACGGCCGGACCGCGAGCTACTCCACGGTGGCCGCGGCGGCCGGCAGCCCCCGAGCGGTCCGCGCCGTCGGCACCGCCTGCGCGACCAACCCGCTGCCCGTGGTCGTGCCGTGCCACCGCGTCGTCCGCCACGACGGCGCCCTCGGGCAGTACGTCGGGGGCGCCGCCGCCAAGCAAGTCCTGCTCACCCTGGAATCGGCGAGCTGACGCCGACGCCCGGCACCGCGGTGCCGGGTCACCGCAGCCGGGTCGTCGCGGGGCTCAGTGCTCGTCGACCGGGGCGGCGGCGGGGAGCAGCCGGACGAGGGCCAGCC
>CAXSIB010000557.1:0-2426 GCA_964237095.1 uncultured Actinomycetales bacterium | reverse complement strand
ACCGGCTCGGGTACGCCCGGGTGTCGACCGCGGACCAGACCCCGGCCAGCCAGCTGGACGCCTTGAACGCCGCCGGGTGTCACGAGGTGTTCGTCGACCACGCGTCGGGTACCACCACCGACCGTCCCGCGCTCAGCCGGCTGCTCGAGCGGCTGCGGCCGGGAGACACCCTGGTGGTGTGGCGCCTGGACCGCCTCGGCCGGTCCACCGCGCACCTGATCGACACCGTCACGAGGCTGGGGGAGCGGGGGATCGGGTTCTGCTCGCTGACCGAGGCCCTGGACACCACCACCCCGGCCGGCCGACTCCTGTTTGGGATCCTGGCCTCGCTCGCGGCCTTTGAACGTGACCTCACCCTCGAGCGGACGATGGCCGGGCTCGCGGCCGCCCGCGCGCGGGGTCGGGTCGGGGGCCGGCCGCCGACGATGACCGCGGAGAAGCTGGCGGTGGCCCGGCAGCTGCTCGCCGCGGGGCAGTCAAAGACCCTCGTCGCCGCGACCATCGGGGTCAGCCGGCCCACGCTGTACGAACACCTCCACCGGAGCGCCCGGTGACGGCGCGGCCCGCCGCGGTACCAGCGGACCAGCTCGCCCTCGAGCTGCCGGGGTTGCCGCCGCTGCGCCTGGTCGATCCCGCACCCCGCCGGCCACGCCGAGCGGTGGCCCCGCCGGTGTCGAGTCCGCCCGCGGCGGAGCCGGCGGCGACGGCGGGGGAGCGGGTCTGGCTGGTATGGGAGGACGACGAGGTCCTCGGGATCTACGGCGACCCCGGCTCCGCCGCCGCCGACTGCGCGGCGCTGCGCCGCCACGCCCAGCGCGAGCGCCTCGAGGTCCGCTACGACTGGATGGCCGTCCCGGTGTTCCCCGGCCGTCGCCACCAACCGCCGCCCGCCGCAGCGGCACCGCACCGGCGGTGGTGATGCCGTGACCGAGCCCACGGAGGCCGGGTTGCGCCGGGCCGCCCGCCGGCAGGGCCTCGTCCTGGCCAAGGCTCGCAGCCGCGATCCCAGTGACCCGGCGTACGGCACCTGGACCCTGACTCCGGTCGGGTCGCCGGTGGACCAGGACGGAGTGGGTGCAGTCATCGTCGGGGCGGTCGGCACCTTCGTCACCGGGGAGCCCATGAGCCTCGCCGACGTCGCTGAAGCCCTCGGCGAAGTGTGATCCGCGACTCGAGCCGGCTGTAGCCGGACCCGACCAGAACCTGCCGGTGGCCGTGACAGCGATCCGTCATGGTGCACGGAGGAATCGCCGGTCGACCCCGCGGCTGCACCCGGGACGGGGCAGCATCAGGTGTCGTGACCTCCGCTCCGAGCCGGCGCCTGATCGGGCTGGTCGTGTCCTCGGCGGCGGTGTGCGCGGTCGCCGCGGCGTGCTCGTCGCGGGGACGGGCCCGCACCGCCGGCGCTGCACCGTCCACGCCGGTGTCCGTACCGGTCACGGGGGCAGTCGATGCGACCGCGCCGAGCGGCCACCCGGGCGACACGGCGGCCTCATCCCCACCGGGGGCCCGGCCTGGCGAGCCGAGCTCGGCTGAGGTCGACTGGTCGGACCCGGACTGGGTGCGCCGGGAGAACCGCCGACCGGGCAGTCCGGGTTGGGATTTCCCGAGCTCTCGAACCGCGGGTCCGCTCGAGCTGGCGGGGTATGCGAGCCGGACCAGTGTCACGCCGGGGCAGCCGTTCACCGTGTTCGTCACGGCCACGGTGGCCTGGTTCACCGTCGACGCGCTGCGTCTGGGCTGGTACGGCGGCAGCGGGGCCCGCACCGTGTGGTCCTCGCCGCGCCTGCCGGGTCACCGGCAGCCGCCGCCGACGACGGACCGGTTCGGAACCGTCCGCTGTGACTGGGCGCCGTCGGCGGTGGTCTCGACCGACGGCTGGCCGCCGGGGACCTACCTGCTGCGGCTGACAGGTGTGAACGGCCGCTGCACGTACGTGCCGATCACGGTGTCGTCTCCCACGGTGGCTGGTCGTCTGGTCCTGCTCAACGCGGTCGCGACCTACCAGGCCTACAACCAGTGGGGTGGGCACTCCCTCTACCAGGGCCCCGACGGGAGCTTTGCCACCCGGGCGTCGAAGGTGAGCCACGACCGCCCCTACGACGAGGACGGCGCCCGGATCGTCCTGCAGTACGAGGCCGCGATCATCAGTCGGGCCGAACGCCTCGGGCTGGCGTTGTCCTATCTGACCGGCCACCACCTCGACGCCGCCCTCGACGCCCTCGACGGCGCCGCCGGGGTGGTGTCCCTCGGGCACGACGAGTACTGGACGACCGGGATGCGCGCCACGCTCACCCGGGCCCGCGACGCCGGGACGAACGTCGCCTTCCTCGGGGCGAACGCCGTGTACTGGCGGATCCGTCTCGCCGACCACTCAGGCGGTGACCCCCGCACCGTCGTCGGCTACAAGTCGGGCACCGCGGACC
>CAXSIB010000556.1:0-2427 GCA_964237095.1 uncultured Actinomycetales bacterium | reverse complement strand
CCGACCAGGCTCGAGCCGCGGTCGGCCGCGAGGCGGCGGAGCAGGTCCGCGGGGTCCTCCCGCCCGTCCCCCGGCGAGCCGGAGGACCCGGCCGACCCGGCCGACCCCGACCGGCTCGCGGCGAGGCGGCCGGCGAGCTCGGCCACCAGGTCGCCGACGGGCACGGCACCGGTGACCCCGGCGGCGAGATCGGCGGACAGCTCGTCGGGCTCGGCGCCCGCGGCGGCGTCGTCCGCCCGGGCCCGGGTCGCCGTCGTGGTCACCGCTCCAGTCTGACGCGGCCGATATGCTCCCGACCCGTCGGGCGCGATCCACCCGGCACGTCTCTTCCACCGTCACCAGCCGCCGGCAGCGTCGCAGGCCCCTCCCGGGACCGCGCCGCGCGCCGTGGTCCTCGAGGAGGTCAACGCGTGACGCTGTCAGGCGCCAACGTGGTCTACGTCGTCATCGTCGCCGTGATCGCCCTGCTGGGGATCGGCGCCGGGGTCCGCTTCCGGTCCGAGGTCCTGGCCGCGGACCCGGGCACCGCGAAGATGCAGGAGATCGGCCGCGCGGTCGAGGAGGGCGCGACGGCCTACCTGCAACGCCAGTTCCGGACGCTGTCGGCCTTCGTCGTCCTCGTGTTCGTCGTCCTGCTGGCGCTGCCCGCCGAGGGCGGCGGCGTGCGCATCGGCCGGTCGATCGCGTTCGTGGTGGGGGCCGTGTTCTCGGCCGCGATCGGGTACCTGGGCATGAGCCTCGCGGTGAAGGCCAACGTGCGGGTCGCGTCGGCCGCGAACACTACCGGCCGCGAGCCCGCGATGCGGATCGCCTTCCGCACGGGCGGCACGGTGGGGATGTTCACGGTCGGCCTCGGCCTGTTCGGCGCCGCGCTGGTCGTCCTGGTGTTCCGCGGCAACGCGCCCAAGGTGCTCGAGGGCTTCGGCTTCGGGGCGGCGCTGCTCGCGATGTTCATGCGCGTCGGCGGCGGCATCTTCACCAAGGCCGCCGACGTCGGCGCGGACCTCGTCGGCAAGGTCGAGAAGGGGATCCCCGAGGACGACCCGCGCAACGCCGCGACGATCGCGGACAACGTGGGCGACAACGTCGGGGACTGCGCCGGCATGGCCGCGGACCTCTTCGAGTCCTACGCCGTCACCCTGGTGGCCGCGCTGATCCTCGGCCAGAGCACGTTCGGGGCCAAGGGGCTGGTGTTCCCGCTCATCATCCCGGCCCTCGGGCTGATCACCGCGGTCGTCGGAATCCTGCTGACCCGCGTGCGCCCCGGGGAGAACGGCCTCGCCGCGATCAACCGGAGCTTCTACCTGTCCGCGGGGATCGCCGCCGTCCTCTCTGTGATCGCGTCCTTCGTCTTCCTGCCCGGTTCGTTCGCCGGGTTCGGCGCCGACTACGCGAGTGAGTCCTCGCGGGACCCCCGCGTGCTCGCGATGGTCGCGGTCCTCATCGGGATCGTGCTGGCCGCGGTCATCCTGTCCCTGACCGGCTACTTCACTGGGACCGACAAGCGGCCGACGATGGACGTCGCGCAGACGTCGTTGACCGGCGCCGCCACGGTGATCCTCTCGGGCATCTCCCTCGGGCTGGAGTCGGCCGTCTACACGGCGATCGTCATCGGGGCCGCGGTGTACGGGGTCTTCCTGCTCGGCGGCGGGGTCGTCGGGCTGTCCCTGTTCCTGGTCGCCCTGGCCGGCACCGGCCTGCTCACCACGGTCGGCGTGATCGTCGCGATGGACACCTTCGGCCCGGTGAGCGACAACGCCCAGGGCATCGCGGAGATGTCCGGGGAGGTGACGCCCGAGGGGGCGCGCATCCTCACCGACCTCGACGCGGTCGGGAACACCACCAAGGCGATCACCAAGGGCATCGCGATCGCGACCGCCGTGCTCGCCGCGACCGCGCTGTTCGGCTCGTACTTCGACTCGGTGACGGCGGCCTACCAGTCGGCGCTGTCGACGACGATCGGCGACCTGCCGACCGCGCTCGCCGACCTGAACTCGCGGTTCCTCGTCTACACCCCGAACATCCTGGTCGGGATCATCCTCGGCGCCGCCGCCGTGTTCCTGTTCTCCGGCCTCGCCATCAACGCGGTCAGCCGGGCGGCCGGGGCGATCGTGCTCGAGGTGCGCCGGCAGTTCCGCGAGCACCCCGGGATCATGGACTACACCGAGGTCCCGGAGTACGGCCGCGTCGTCGACATCTGCACGCGGGACTCCCTGCGCGAGCTCGTCACCCCGGGCCTGCTCGCGGTGTTCGCCCCGGTCGCCGTGGGCTTCGGGCTCGGCGTCGGTCCCCTGGCCGGCTTCCTCGCCGGGGCGATCGGGACCGGTGTCTTGATGGCCGTCTTCCTCGCGAACTCCGGCGGGGCGTGGGACAACGCCAAGAAGATCGTCGAGGACGGCGGTGACGGCGCCTACGGCGGCAAGGGCT
>CAXSIB010000555.1:0-2428 GCA_964237095.1 uncultured Actinomycetales bacterium | reverse complement strand
CCGGCGGCCGCGGCGGTCCGGCCGGCCGGGGCGGTCCTGTCGGACCCGTCGGTCGCCCCACCCGGGTGCGTCCCGGTCGCCGTGCCGCCGGTGGCGACGCCCGTGTCCGCGCCGGTCTCCTGCGTGATGGTGTCGCTCACGGTCACCCTCTCCACGAGTGGCTGCGCGCCCCCCGGCGTCCCAGGTCATCGACGCTACGCGGCCCCCGCGGGACGGCAACGGGAGCCCCGGGCCGACCCACCGCGTCCGGCCCGGCGGTGCCTGCTCGGGCGCGGGTCCGCCGTCAGGGGTGCGTCATCCCCAGCAGGTCGAGGGCCTCGTCGAGCTGGGCCAGGGTGAGAGCACCGCTCTCGACGAAGCCCGAGCGGAGCACGACCTCGCGGATCGTCACCCCCTCGGCCACCGACTGCTTGGCGACCTTCGCCGCGTTCTCGTAGCCCAGGTAGCGGTTCAGCGGCGTGACGATCGCCGGCGAGGACGCCGCGTGGGCGGCCGAGCGCTCGACGTCGGCCTCGATCCCGGCGATGCACCGGTCGGCGAAGAGCACCGACACCGACGCCAGCAGGCGCACCGACTCCAGCACGTCGCGCGCCATCACCGGCACCATGACGTTCAGCTCGAAGTCGCCCTGCGAGCCGGCGAACGCCACGGTCGCGTCGTTGCCGATCACCTGCGCGGCCACCATCCGGACGGCCTCGCACAGCACGGGATTCACCTTGCCCGGCATGATCGACGACCCCGGCTGCAGGTCCGGCAGCCGCAGCTCGCCGAGGCCGGCGCCCGGGCCGGATCCCATCCAGCGCACGTCGTTGGCGATCTTGTAGAGGCTCACCGCGACCGTGCGCAGCTGCCCGGAGAGCTCGACGAGGGCGTCGCGGCCCCCCTGGGCCTCGAAGTGGTCGCGGGCCTCGGTCAGCGGCAGCCCGGTGTCCAGCGCCAGCTGCGTGATCACGGCCGCGGTGAACCCGGGCGGGGTGTTGATCCCGGTGCCGACCGCGGTGCCGCCCAGGGGCAGCTCGGCCAGCCGCGGCAGGGTCGAGGCGAGGCGCTCCAGGCCGCGCTCGACCTGGGCGGCGTACCCGCCGAACTCCTGCCCGAGGGTCACCGGGGTGGCGTCCATCAGGTGCGTGCGCCCGGCCTTGACCACCGCGGCGAGCTCCGCGGACTTGGCCCGCAGCGCCCCGGCCAGGTGGGCCAGGGCGGGGACGAGGTCGCCGACGGTGGCGGCGGCCGCGGCCACGTGGACCGCGGACGGGAAGGTGTCGTTGGAGGACTGGGAGGCGTTGACGTGGTCGTTGGGGTGCACGGCCACTCCGCTCGCCCGCGACGCCAGCGTCGCCACGACCTCGTTGACGTTCATGTTGGTGGAGGTGCCGGACCCGGTCTGGAAGACGTCGACCGGGAACTGGTCGTCCCACCGCCCCTCGGCGACCTCGACCGCGGCGGCGACCACGGCGTCGGCGACCTGCGGGGTGATGATCCCGAGCTCGGCGTTCACCACCGCGGCCGCGGCCTTGATGCGGGCGAGGGCGTGGACGACGGCGGGTTCCATCCCGCGCCCGGAGATCGGGAAGTTCTCCACCGCCCGCTGGGTCTGCGCCCGCCACAGGGCGGCGGCGGGGACGAGGACGTCGCCCATCGTGTCGTGCTCGAGCCGGAAGCCGTCGGGGACGTGGTCCATGGCCCCGAGTCTGGTCCCCACGAGGGCGGTGACGGCCTCTTCTCGACCGCGGGCGCGCGCCGCCGGCGCGGCCGCCCGGGCCGGTAGGTTGACGGGATGCCGCCAGAGCCCGGCCACCGGGCGTCGGACGCCGACCGTGAGGCGGTCTCGGCCGTGATCCGCGAGGCCGCCGGGGACGGGCGCCTCGGCCTCGACGAGGTCGACGAGCGCCTCGACGCGGTCTGGAAGGCACGGACGTACGGCGAGCTCGCGCTGGTCACCGACGACCTGCCGGTCCCGGCCGCCCTCCTCGACCGGGGCGCGCCGACCGCGGTGGCCGCGCCGGGCCGGGCGGGCACCACGGACTCCGAGCGGACCCCGGTCGTCCTGAGCCCGACCCGTGAGCGCGGGGCCGCCGTCGCGGTCTTCGGGGAGCACCGGCGCACCGGGGTCTGGCGGGTCCCCGCCCAGATCACGGCGATCGCGCTGTTCGGCAGCGTCGACCTGGACCTGCGGCGCGCGACGCTCAGCGCGCGCGAGACCGTCGTCCACGTCTTCGCGATGTTCGGCGGGATCGAGATCACCGTGCCCGACGACGTCGAGGTCCACGTCACCGGCGTCGGGATCATGGGCGGGTTCCAGGGGCCGCCCGACGGTGGCGACGTGCCCGGCGCCCCGGTCGTGCGGGTGGTCGGGGCCGCGATCATGGGTGGGGTCGAGGTCCGGCGCCGGCCGCGGTCCGGCGGCCGCCCCGGCTCGCGGGCCCTC
>CAXSIB010000554.1:0-2433 GCA_964237095.1 uncultured Actinomycetales bacterium | reverse complement strand
CCACGACGAGCTGACCCTGGAGATGGTCACCGACGAGGAACGCGACTACATGTGGAACGAGTACGCGAAGGACCCCCGCATGAAGGCGAACATCGGGATCCGCCGCCGCCTCGCCCCGCTGCTGGACAACGACCGCCACCAGATCGAGCTGTTCACCGCGCTCGTGCTCTCCCTGCCGGGCAGCCCCGTCCTCTACTACGGCGACGAGATCGGCATGGGGGACAACATCTGGCTCGGTGACCGCGACGGGGTGCGGACCCCGATGCAGTGGACCCCGGACCGCAACTCCGGCTTCTCCACCGCGGAGCCGGGCCGCCTCACCCTCCCGCTGGTGATGGACGCGGTCTACGGCTACCAGGTCACCAACGTCGAGGCGCAGATCTCGAACACGTCCTCGCTGCTGCACTGGACGCGCCGGATGATCGGCGTCCGCAAGGCCCACGACGCCTTCGGGACGGGCGGGTTCCGTGACCTCGGCGGGTCCAACCCCGCGGTGCTCGCGTTCGTGCGCGAGTCCGGCGGGGACACGGTCCTCTGCGTGAACAACCTGTCCCGCTTCCCGCAGGCCACCGAGGTCGACCTCCGGCACTGGCGCGACGCGGTGCCGGTGGAGCTCCTCGGCGGGGCGAGCTTCCCCGCGGTCGGGGACCTGCCCTACCTGCTGACCATGGCCGGCCACGGTTTCTACTGGTTCCGGCTGACCGCCCCCGAGGCATCCCGTGCCGCCCGACCCGAGGTCGCCCATGACGAGCACTGACCACCCGACGTCCACCGCTGCGACGCCTGCTCCCGAGCCCCTCGGCCCGGTCGTCCGGGCCGGGCTGGAGACCGCGCTCGCCTCGTGGATCCCCCGGCAGCGCTGGTGTGCGGTGCCGGCCGGGACCCCCGTCAGCACGCGGATCCTGGCCGAGACCTGGCTCACCGGGAGCGCGCAGCCCCTGCTCCACCTGATCGTCGTCCTCGACCCCGCGGCCGCTGGGGACACCGGCGGGGGGGCGACCGACGGACCCGTCCCGGCTCTGGCCGCGCAGGTGTACCAGGTGCCACTGGTGATCCACGCCGAGCCGCAGGACGCACTCGGCCGGGTGCTGGTCGGGGAGATCGAGGGCAGCTGGGTCTACGACGGCCTGCACGACGCGACGGCGACCCCGACCCTGCTCGACGTCCTCGACGCCGGCACCGCCGTCGGCGCCCTCCGGTCCGTGCACGTCGCCGGCGCGGTGCTCCCCCTCGGCGAGGACTCCGTGGTCATCGGGGCGGAGCAGAGCAACACCTCGCTGGTGTTCGGCGAGGCCGCGATCGTCAAGGTGTTCCGCCGGCTGTGGCCCGGCGCGAACCCCGACATCGAGGTGAGCACGGTGCTCACCGAGGCCGGCTCCACCGACGTGCCGCCGCTGCTGGCGAGCCTGTCGGGGTCCTGGCCCGACCCGGGCGATCCCGGGGCGCCCGCGCTGACCGGCGGCCTGGCCATGGCGTCGAACTTCCTGCGCACGGCGACCGACGGCTGGGAGCTCGCCCTCGGCAGCGTCCGCGACCTCCTCGCGGAGCAGGACCTGCACGCCGACGAGGTGGGCGGGGACTTCGCCGGGGAGGCCCACCGGCTGGGGGCCGCGACCGCGAAGGTGCACGAAGTGCTCGCGGAGCACCTGCCCACCGGTGAGCTCGACGCGGCCGGTCTCGTCGCGCTGGCGGACGTCCTGCGGGGGCGGCTCGCCCTCGCGGTCGCCGAGGTCCCGGCCCTGGCCGAGCTGGCCGGTGACCTCGGGGCCGTCTACGACCGCCTCGCCGCGGTCGACCACCCCGTCCGGGTCCAGCGGGTCCACGGCGACTACCACCTCGGGCAGACCATGCGGACGTCGAAGGGCTGGCGGCTGCTGGACTTCGAGGGCGAGCCCGGGCGGCCGATCGCGGAGCGCGTGGTGCTGGACTCCCCGCTGCGCGACGTCGCGGGCATGCTGCGCTCGCTGGACTACGCCTCACGTCAGCCGCTGATGGGCGAGGCCGAGAACCACCAGCTCGCCTACCGCGCCGCGGAGTGGCGCGACCGCAACGGCCAGGCCTTCTGCGAGGGCTACGTCGAGGCGGGCGGCACCGACATCGCCGGCGAGCAGGAGCTCGTCCGCGCCTACGAGGCCGACAAGGCGGTCTACGAGGCCGTCTACGAGAACAACTACCGGCCGTCGTGGCTGCCGGTCCCGCTCGCGGCGCTGCGCCGCCTGGCCGCCGGAGACCCCCGATGACGCTGACGCCTGAGGACGGGACCCCGAAGGACGTCACCCCGGCCGAGTCGACCCCGCGCAAGCCGCGCCGGGCCCCGGCCGAGAAGGCTCCCGCCGCGGCGCCCGTCGGGGCCGTGGAAACGGTGGAGGCCGCGGTCGAGAAGGTCGCCGGCCGCGCCCGGAAGGCGGCGGGGGCCGCCGGTCGTGCGGCGGG
>CAXSIB010000553.1:0-2435 GCA_964237095.1 uncultured Actinomycetales bacterium | reverse complement strand
TCGTCGTGGCGGCGGCGGCGCGCCCGGGCGCTGCTGGGCACGGGCACCAGCACCACGGCGACCCCGGCCGGCGCCCCGGCGGCGGCGAGGAGGTCGACGACGTGGCCCACCGAGCCGGCCAGGGCGGCGCCGAGCGGTCGCGCCAGGCTCACGCGGCCGCGCTCCTTGAGGGCGAGGACCACCTCGCGGGCCACCCCCGCGTAGGCGACGGCGCTGACCAGCGGGACGTCCAGCACGCCTCCCGCGGCGGGGGCCTCGGCGGTCGGGGTGGCGCGGAGCAGGTGCGAGCGGCAGCCCACACAGAGCCCCTGGCCCTCGGCGGGTGCGCCGCAGCCGGCGCAGGCACACCCACCGACGAGGTCGGCCACCCCGCGGACCACCGACCCCGCCAGGTCGGTCAGCCGCGCGAGCAGGCGGTCCGCGGCGGTCATCGGCCCACCGTGGTGGGCGGCCGCCGGACCGGCCGCATCCGGGGGATGCGGCTGTGCACGGGCGTCCCGCGGGACGGACCTGTGGACGGGCGGGCGGGCCAGCGGCCGAGGGGGTGCCGCTCAGCCGGGGAAGACCGGGGCGTACCCGACGTCGGACTTCGTCCAGCGCGGGAACTCCTGCTGGGCCAGGAGCTGGCCGGACGCCGTCCCCACCAGCGCCGGCCGCCCGGCCGGCCCGGCCGTCAGGCTGGTGCTGTCGCGCAGCGGGCGGCCGAGGGAGACCGGCGCCGAGCCGTCGGAGTCGATCTCGGACACGCTGACCGCCCCGTCGGTGCCCCGCTGCAGCACCAGCAGTGTCACCGCGTCGGCCCACGCGACGTCCAGGATCGCGCCGACCGGGCCGAGCAGCGGCCGGGACCGCTCGAGGACGACGGACGCGCCGCGGGCGACCCGGGTGAGGGCGAGGACGTCGCCGGCCGCGGACCGGAGCACCACCGCCGCCCGCTGGCCGTCGCGCGCGAGCACGGCGCGGCGCACCCCCGAGCCGGGCAGCGCCGAGGTGTCGACGGTCACCGGCTGGACGAGCCCGTCCGGGGCGACGACCCGGAGCCGGCCGCCGGCCGCGGCCCCGGGGAAGTCGAGCAGCCAGACGAGGCCCCGGCGGTCGATCTGGGGCCGCAGCATCCGGGCGCCCACCGCGAGCGGCCGGACCGTCGCCTCGACGGCCGCGGCGGAGACCTCGACGAGGCGCTGCTGGGCGGAGTCCACGAACAGCAGCCGCGTCCCGGCCGGGTCGGTCGCCACCCAGGCCGGGCGCGCGCCGCGGGCGATCACGGCGGGCAGCGGCACCGGGTGCAGCGCGCCCGGCGTGCCGCGCCAGAGCGCCGTCCTGGTCGGACCCGGCCCGGCCCGCAGGACCGCCAGGTCCTCCACCCCCGTCGCGGTGGTCGGCAGGACGTCGGCGGAGTACTGCTGCCACGTCGTGACGGCCTGCGCGGCCGCCACCCCGCCGATCGTCAGCGGGCCGCCGTCGGTCGTCACGGCCACGTCGGTGACCGACGACAGCTGGGCCAGGGTCTGCGCGAGCTGCGCGGCGACCAGCCGGGCGGCGGCCGCCGACAGCGGGGCCACGCCCACCAGGTCGACGGTGGCGACGCCGGCCGCGCTGACCGTGACGCCGGCGGGGCCGAGGCCGACCCCGGCCCCGAGCGGCCGCGTGACCACCGGGGCCAGCCAGCTGCTCGGCCCGCCCAGCAGCGCCGTGACCAGCTGGGTCGCGGCCGAACCGCGGTCGGGGAGGTAGACGGGGTCCGGGACCAGGGTGTCGACACCGGGGGCCGGGAAGTACAGCCGATAGGACGGCCACACCCGGGTGAAGTCGTCCGCGCTGACCACCAGCCCGGGCGGCACCGAGGCGATGCGCCACTGCCCGCCCACCGTCAGCAGCTGGAAGCCGGCCGCGATCGACCGGCTGGCGGCGGCGGTGGTCCAGGCGCCGCGGCGGTCGACCGACCCCACCGCGGGCGCGGTCAGGTGGACCGTCGTCTCCCGCGTCGGCACGGTGCGCGCGCGGGCGCTCGGCTCGGGGGTGGTCCGCAGCGGGAGGACCTGGTGGCCGACCGCGGGCCGGCCGGCGTCAGCGGTCCGCAGCGCGTCCGACGCGCCGGGCGACGGGGTCGCGGTGGCCGTCGACAGCGGGCCGGCCACCGCCTGCACCGCTCCCTTGGTGACCGCCTGGCGGGTGCCGTCGTAGACGGTGACCGAGACCCCCGGGTCCCAGGTACGGGCGGCGGTCTCCGTCAGGTACGACCGCGCGGCGCTGTAGTCCGGGCCCGGGACGGTGCAGGCCTCCAGGAAGCCCTCGACGATCGCCTGCGGGGGCGCGTCGTGGGTCGGGGCCTGCGCGAACACGGTGATCCTAATCGGGTTGGCGGCGCCCCCGACGGCTCGCCCGCCCACCACCGGCCCGGTGTCGCCGAGGCCCACGCAGCCGCCGAGGCCCAC
>CAXSIB010000552.1:0-2446 GCA_964237095.1 uncultured Actinomycetales bacterium | reverse complement strand
GGATCTCCTTGAGGACCTTCTTCAGCCGCTCCTCGAAGTCACCGCGGTAGCGCGACCCGGCGACGAGCGCGCCGAGGTCGAGGGTGTAGAGCTGCTTGTCCTTGAGCGTCTCGGGCACGTCGCCGCGCACGATCGCCTGGGCGAGACCCTCGACGACGGCGGTCTTGCCGACGCCGGGCTCGCCGATCAGCACCGGGTTGTTCTTGGTCCTCCGGGAGAGGACCTGCATGACCCGCTCGATCTCCTTCTCGCGGCCGATGACCGGGTCGAGCTTGCCCTCGCGGGCGCTCTGGGTCAGGTTGCGGCCGAACTGGTCGAGCACGAGGGAGGTCGAGGGGGTGCCCTCGGCGGGCGCGCTGGCGCCGCCGGCACCGGCCTCCTTGCCCTGGTAGCCGCTCAGCAGCTGCATGACCTGCTGGCGGACCCGGGTCAGCTCGGCGCCGAGGCGCACCAGGACCTGGGCGGCGACGCCCTCGCCCTCGCGGATGAGGCCGAGCAGGATGTGCTCGGTCCCGATGTAGTTGTGGCCCAGCTGCAGCGCCTCGCGCAGGGACAGCTCCAGGACCTTCTTGGCCCGCGGGGTGAAGGGGATGTGCCCGGCCGGGGCCTGGCTGCCCTGGCCGATGATCTCCTCGACCTGGCCCCGGACGGCCTCGAGCTGGATGCCCAGGCTCTCGAGCGCCTTGGCGGCGACGCCCTCGCCCTCGTGGATGAGGCCGAGCAGGATGTGCTCGGTCCCGATGTAGTTGTGGGAGAGCATCCGGGCCTCTTCCTGGGCCAGGACGACCACCCGACGGGCGCGGTCGGTGAAGCGTTCGAACATGCGCGCTCCCTACGGGATCGAAGCGGCCGGCCGAAGATCGACGACCAGGCCCGGACCGCGCGCAGCGGTCCGTGTCTCGACGCTACGTCCACCACCCCGGCCGGGGCGTCCCCAGCCCCCGATTCCGCCCCGGGCGTAACACAGACGTGACACGCCTCCCGGGCCGGACCGGCGCCGGGCAGGTCAGCCGTCCGGTCGCAGTCGGCGGTCAGCCGGCGGGGACGACGGTGAGGGGCTCGAGGCCGCCCCGGTCGAGCTCGCCGAGCGGGCCGGCGACGGCGGCCGCGTCGCCGACGACGACCGTGGTCAGGTCCGCCGGGACGGCCCGGACGAACGCCTCGGAGGCGCTCTCGGCCGTGACCAGCGGCAACGCCGCCCGCAGGACGTTCATCCAGTCCGCCGGGAGCCGGTCGGCGAGCAGGCCGGAGGCCTGCGCGACCAGCGCGCGGCCGGTCTGGAACCGGAGCGGGGACGCGCCGAGGTAGTAGTCGACGGCGTCGTCGCGCTCGCCCTGGGTCACCCCGCCGGCCCGGAGGCCGCCGATCACCGTGCGGATCGCCGACAGCGACGCGGCGGTGACGGCGGTGTCCACCGCGGTCGCGACCGTGAACAGCCCGCCGCTCGTGAACGGGCTGAACCGCGCGTGGATCCCGTAGGTGTAGCCCTTGTCCTCCCGCAGGTCCGCCATCAGCCGGGAGCTGATGCCCCCGCCGAGCGCGTGGGCGGCGACCAGCAGGTCCGCCCAGTGCGGCGACGTGCGGTCGGGCCCGGCGAGGCCGAGGGCCAGCGCGCTCTGCACCGACCCGGGCCGGTCGAGCACCACCATCGACGGCGGCCGCGGGAGAGCCGCGCCCGAGCTCGCCGGCACGGACCCGGTGCCGGCGACCCCGGCGGCGGCGGCCGGCGCCCAGGAGCCGAACACGTCCCCGACCAGGGCCTCGACGTCGAGCCCGCTGAGGTCCGCGGCCAGTACGACCGTCGCCCGCGCCGGGGTGAGGACCCCGGCGGCGAACTCCACGACCGCGTCGCGGGTGATGCCGGCGACGGTCGCGGCGGTGCCGCCCTCGGGCCGGGAGTACCGGCTCGCCGGGTCGAAGCTGTACTCGTCGAGCCCCCAGGAGGCCCGCACGCTGGCGACCGAGCGCTGCTGGGCGATCGAGGCGAGGCGCAGCTGCACGTGGCGGGCCACCTCGGCCTCGGGGAACGTCGCCCCGGTCACGGCCTCGGCCAGCAGCTCGAGGGCCGGGCGGAGGTTCCAGACCGCGACGTCCAGGGTCACGTGGGTGCCCGACATGCCGACCGAGACCCCGAGGTCGGCTCCGCGCAGGGCCATCTCGTCGGCGAACTGCTCACCGGTCCGGGTGCGGGTGCCCTCGTCGAGGGTGGCGCCCAGGATCGTGGCGATGCCCTCGGCGGCGAGCGGCTCGTCCCACAGCGGGATGTCGAGCAGCACCGTGGCGGCGGCGAGGCGGGCGCCCGGGACGTCGAAGCAGACCACCCGCAGCCCGTTGGGCAGCGTCCACTGCCGTGGGGTCGGGAACGACCAGCCGCCCGGGGCGGCGACGCCGGGGCGCTCGGCCACGAGCCCGCTCATGCGGCCGCCCCCGACCCGGCCGGGCCGTC
>CAXSIB010000551.1:0-2455 GCA_964237095.1 uncultured Actinomycetales bacterium | reverse complement strand
CCGTCCGGGCACCCGACCCGACCCGACCCGAGCGGGGGCGGTGCCGGGCGGACACGGGCCCGGACCGGGCGCCGGGCCGGTCGCGGATCGGGAGCCGATCGGACGGCGCGGCGGTCCTGACCGGGCGGCACGCCGGGACCCGGCCGGGCGCCACTCCGGGTCCGGGCCGGGCGGCCCGCCGGGATCGGGTGGGGCGAGACGCAGGGGCCTGGCCGGACGGACGTGTCCTGCCTACGCTCGACCCATGCCGGGAGTCGTCGGGTCGGTCGTGTCCCAGATCGAGGTGTGGTCCGCGTTCGCCGTGGGCTTCCTCGCCCTGGGCGTCGACGTCTGGGCGCTGGTGGACGCGGCCACCCGCCGCACGGACGCCTTCCCGGCGGTCAACCGGCTGTCGAAGGTCGTGTGGCTGGTCATCCTGGGCGTCGCGACGCTCGTCGCGGGTGCGCTGCTGACCCTCGGCAGCATCTTCCTCAGCCTGATCGCGCTCGGGGCCGGGCTCGTCTACCTCCTCGACACCCGGCCCAAGATCCGCGAGGTCACGGCCGGCTCCCGGACGCGGCAGGGGCCGTACGGACCCTGGTGAGGCCGGTCAGGCCGGCGTCCGCGCCACCTTCCACGGCGCCGCCTGCGCGACGGGCTTGACCACCATGAGGTCGATGTCGACGTGCGCCGGCCGGGTGACCGCGAACGCGATGCAGTCGGCGATGTCCTCCGCGGTGAGCGGGTTCGCCACCCCCGCGTAGACGGCGGCGGCGCGGTCGGTGTCCCCGCCGAACCGGTTGAGGGAGAACTCCTCGGTCTCGACCATCCCCGGGGCGATCTCCACGACCCGGACCGGCTCGCCGTTCAGCTCGAGGCGCAGGGTCTCCCCGAGCGCGGCGACCGCGTGCTTGGCCCCGCAGTAGCCGCCGCCGCCGGGGTAGACGAGGTGTCCGGCGATCGACCCCAGCAGGACGACGGTGCCCCCGCCGTCGGCCCGGATCGCCGGGAGCAGCGCCTGCACGCTGCGCAGCGTGCCCAGGACGTTCACGTCGAACATGCGCGCCCAGTCCGCGGGGTCGGCGTCGGCGACCGGGTCCTGGCCGCTGGCGCCGCCGGCGTTCGCGACGAGGACCGTGCACGCGGGCACCGCCGCCCGCAGCGCGGCGACCGAGACGGCGTCGGTGACGTCCAGGGTCAGCGCCCGCCCGCCGATCTCCCGGGCCAGGGCCTCGACCCGGTCGGTGCGCCGCGCCGCGCACACCACCTCGAAGCCCTCGGCCGCGAGCCGGCGCGCGGTCGCCGCGCCGATCCCGCTGCTCGCACCGGTCACCACGGCCACACCGCGCCCCTGAGCTGCCATGGACGCATCGTCGCAGGAGGTCCCCGACCCGCCCGCCGGCCCCGGGCCGCCGTCCCCGCGCCGGACGGCGTCGGGCCCGCGCGGCCGGCCGGCCACCCGGCGGCACCTGCGGCGGACCCGTCCCCGGGCGTGGTTGAGTCAGCGGGTGGAAACAGGCATCGGACACTTCTGCCCCGTGTGCGGGGCGGCCTTCGCGACGTTGAAGCCGGGTCCGGGCGGCACCCGCAAGCACGCGGCGTGCCCGTCGTGCGGCAGCCTGGAGCGCCACCGGCTGCTGGCGCTGATCCTGCAGGGAGCCGCCCCGCTGCTCGCCGGCGCGGACGTCCTCGAGGTCGCCCCGGGGGCGATGACGACGCCGATGCTGGCCGCGCTCGGGCCGTCGCGCCATGTCCGCCTCGACTTCGACCCGGCCGCCGACGGCCGGTCGGTCGACGTCCAGGGCAGCATGACCGACCTCCCCTTCCCGGACGCGAGCTTCGACTTCGCGATCGCCCTGCACGTCTTCGAGCACATCCCCGACGACCGGAAGGCGATGAGCGAGCTCGCCCGCGTGCTCCGGCCCGGCGGGACGGCGGTGCTGCAGGTGCCGTGGAACCCGACCGCCGTCACCGACGAGGACCCCGACGCCGGCCCGGCCGAGCGGATCCGGCGGTTCGGGCGAGCGGACCACGTGCGCGTCTACGGCGCCGAGGAGTTCACCGCGCGCCTGGTCGCGGCGGGTCTGCGCACGGTCCGCTTCCTCTCCAGCGACGTGGCCGACCCCGCCGTGGTGGGCGCGCTGGGGCTGCTGCCGGCGGAGGCGACCTGGGTGGTCCGGGCTGTGCCGGGTGGTCCGGGCATGACGGTGCCGGTCCCCGTCGGGATCCAGCAGGAGGTGCTCGCCCGCGTCCTCGAGGTCGGGGTCGGCCGCGAGCAGGCGCGCGTCGCCCAGGCGGCGGAGACCGGGCGGCAGGAGGCCCGGGCCAACGTCCTGGAGGCCACGATGGAGGCCCGGGTCCAGTCCCTCACCCGCCGCGCGGAGCGGGCGGAGCGGGCGGCGCGGGGCTGGGAACGGCGGTTCCACCGGCTGCGCGACCGGCTGCCGCTGCGCCTGGCCGCCGCGGTCGCGGGCCC
>CAXSIB010000550.1:0-2455 GCA_964237095.1 uncultured Actinomycetales bacterium | reverse complement strand
GGCGACCAGGCGCCGCCCGAGCTCCGCGGACTCGGCCGGGTCCGTGCGCACCAGGGTGATCGCGCGGTTGTGGACGTGCAGGACCCGGCCGGCGTACCGCTCCGGGACGGTCTCCCGCGGCCCGAAATTGATCATGTCCAGGCCACCCGGCGCGACCACCTGCGGGACGCCGCCGGCCGCGGCCGCACGGAGACGGCCCGGGCCGGCCGAGCAGACCCCGCCGCCGAGCTCGTCGGCGAGCTCCGACGTGGTGAGGTCCAGGACGCCGACGACCAGCCCCTGCTCGACGAGCGCCTCCATCGTGGAGCCGCCCGCGCCGGTCATGTGGAAGACCAGGACCTCGTACCCGAGAGCCTCGAGGCGTTCCCGCCCGGCGGTGACCGCGCGGGTGGTGAGCCCGATCATCGACGCGGCGACCAGCGGGCGGTCACCGGCCGCGACCGGCGCCGGCGCGGCCGCCATCCCGGCGACGGCCGCCGCGGCGTTGGCGATCACGGTGCGGGAGATCCGGTTCAGGCCGGCGATGTCGACCACGCTGGCCGCCAGCACGAGGTCGCTGTCCCCCACGAACGCCCGGGTGTCCCCCGCCGTCATGGTCGAGAGGATCACCTTGGGGACGCCGAGCGGCAGGGCCCGGAACGCGGTCGACGCGACGGTGGTGTTCCCGGAGCCACCGAGGGCGAACGCGCCGTCGAGCCGGCCGGCGGCGTGGAGGCGGGTCAGCACCGCGGCGGCGCCCCGGCCCATCGCGGCGACGGCCGCGCCGCGGTCGCGCTCGGCCCGCAGCCGGTCGAGGTCGCCACCCCCCGCGGCGGCGACCTCGCGCGCGCTGACGTCGGGCTCGAACGCCGGGGCGCCGACGGTCCCGGTGTCGACCACGAGGGTCTCGACGCCCGACACCTGCAGGCGGTCGCGTCGCGGGCGAACCGGTACTCCTCCCCCTTGGTGTCGAGGGAGCCGACCAGGACGACGACGGGCACCGCTCAGACCTCGGGCCGAGCCGGGGCCTGGTCGCCGGCGGGGGCCTCGGCGGGGGGCGGGAGACACCGGACCACCTCGCCGGGTCCGTCACCCGCCGGCCCGATGGTGAGCGGGCCGGCGCCGTGGGGGACGAGGAACGTCTGGCCGCGGGTGAACACGGTGCTCGCGCCGGCGGCGTCGGTCACCGTCACCGACCCGAGGGTGGCGACGAGGACCGCGAACGAGGCCTCGACCCGACCGGCGCCCCGGACGAGCTCGGCGCGGAAGAAGGGGTCGGCCGCGGGCACCAGCAGGCGGTGCACGCCGTCACCGGCGGCGGCCCGGTGGCGCAGTCGCGCGATCCGGTCGGCGGTCCACGCGCCGGTGTCGACCGCCTGCAGCGCGAGCGGGAAGCCGAGGCCGAGGTGGCCGCCGATGGCGCCGTCGACCCGGAACCCGGTCCACTGCAGCAGGATCGAGAAGTCCGTCGGCTCCTGCAGCTCGATGACGAACACCCCGGCGCCGAGGGCGTGCGGGAGTCCCGCGGGCACGAGGACGGTGTCCCCCGCGGCGACCGGCAGGCGGTGCATCGTGGCCAGCATCGCCGCGGAGTCCTGGGTCTCGACCCACCGCGCCAGCTCCGCCGGGTCGACCTCCTCGGTGAAGCCGAGGTGCACGGCGCCGTCGGCGGGCGCCTCGAGGACCACCCACGCCTCGGTCTTGCCGTGCGGGCAGTCCAGGTGCCGGCGGGCGAACTCCCGGTCCGGGTGGACGTGCACGGGCAGCCGTTCCCCGGCGTCGAGCAGCTTGACCAGCAGCCCGGTGTCGGCGCCGTACCGGGCGACGTGGTCCGGGCCGAGCCAGCCGACCGGGTCGTCCCGCACCGCGTCGGCGAGGCGGCGGCCGTCGGCGAGGACGGTCAGCCCCTGCCCGGGCGACCCCCCGGCGACCTCGGTGGTCGACCCGACCCAGTCCTCCGGGTCGTGGTCGCCCGCCGGCACGGACCGGAACCCCGACAGGTGCGTCCCGGCCCGGTAGAAGCGCTCGACGTACTGGGGGGCGACCGGTTCGGGCATGGGCAGATCATCGCCCCGTCCGGCCACCGTCCGGCCACCGACCGACTGTCGACCCACCGTCCGACCCACTGCCGACCCAAGACTGACCGAGGAGCCCCTGTGACCGACCCCACCGCCCTGCTCGTCCGCGGCGCCGACGTCCTCGACGTCGTCGCCGGGGAGTACCTCGAAGGCCACGACGTCCTCGCGGTCGACGGGCGGATCGTGGAGGTCGGGACGGCGCTGCGCGCACCCGCGGACGCCCGGGTGCTCGACGGGTCCGGGCGCCGGCTGCTGCCCGGGCTGGTCGACGGCCACGTCCACGTCACCGCCGCGACCGCCGACGAGTCCGCGCTGCCCACCTGGCCCGCCAGCTACGCCGCGCTGCACGCGGCCCGCCTCATGGGCGCCATGCTCGACCGCGGCTTCACGACCGTCCG
>CAXSIB010000549.1:0-2457 GCA_964237095.1 uncultured Actinomycetales bacterium | reverse complement strand
GACCCGCCGCCGGGCGGGCCGGGGCGGCCGGGGCGAGCACGAACACGACGACCTGGGGCCCGTGGGGCGGATGGGACACCTCAGGCGCCCCACCCGTCCCAGGTCGTCCTCAACGTGTCCGGCAACTCGGGTCGGGGCGGCGGGCGGGGTCGGGGCGGACGGCGGGGTCGGGGCGGACGGCGGGGTCGGGGCGGACGGCGCCGCTCAGGCGAGCAGCTTGACGATCGCGGCGACCCCGACCACCGCGATGACCACGCGGAGCACCGTCGGGGACAGCCGCCGGCCGACCCGTGCGCCGAGGATGCCGCCGATGGTCGACCCGACCGCGACCGCCAGCACCACCGGCCACTCGATCCTCGACGACGCGAACACCGCGAACACCAGGGCCGCGGTCGCGTTGACGACGAGGGCGAGCACGTTCTTCACCCCGTTGAGACGCTGGAGGGTCTCCACGACGAGGCTGCCGAGCAGCCCGATGAGCAGCACGCCCTGGGCGGCACCGAAGTACCCGCCGTAGACGCCCGCGACGAACACCCCCGCGATCAGCAGCGGGGACACCCGCGCCACCGCCGGAGCCGCCGGACTCGCTGTGGCCGCCGCCGCGCCACCGTCCGCCGGTGCGCCCGCCGCGCTCCCCGTGGCCGCGTCCGACGACGCCGCCGAGCGCCGCTTGAGCGACGCCTGCAGCCGCGGCTGGACGAACACCAGGACGACCGCGATCGCGATCAGCACGGGCACCACCGCGGTGAACGCCCCGGCCGGCAGCACCAGCAGCAGTCCGGCCCCGACCACCGAGCCGAGCAGCGACGCCGGCACGAGCGCCCGGGTCCGCCGCCGCTGCCCGGCCAGCTCGGCGCGGTAGCCCCAGGCGGCCGCGACGTTGCCCGGGACCAGCCCGATGTTGTTCGACACGTTCGCGCTGACCGTCGGCACGCCCAGGGCGAGCAGCGTCGGGAACGTGAAGAGGCTCCCCGAGCCGACGATCGCGTTGATCATGCCGGCGGCCACGCCCGCGACCGCCACGACGAGCAGCCCCCAGCTGCCGACCGTGCCGACCCCGGGCAGCATCGTAATCAGCACGGCGCGCACCGTATCGGGGGCCGCCGGGGGCACGGCGGGGGCGCAGGTGGACCGTGCTGGTCAGCGGCCGGGACCTCCGGCACACTGAGGCCATTCCCGACCGGATCGGTCGGGAACGGGTCTCACCCGACCCGCGCGCGACGCCGGAAGAAACCGGCACCAGGAGGCGTACTACAGAGATGACCGACGTCAGCCCGACCGAGGGCAGCGACACCGACGACACGACCGCTGGGGACCGGACCCAGGCCTGGTCGTTCGACACCAAGCAGGTCCACGCGGGGGCGGCCCCGGACCCGGCCACCGGCGCCCGCGCCACCCCGATCTACCAGACCACCTCGTACGTGTTCCGCGACACCAAGCACGCCGCGGACCTGTTCGCGCTCGCCGAGCTGGGCAACATCTACTCGCGGATCATGAACCCGACCCAGGACGTCCTGGAGCAGCGGGTCGCCGCGCTCGAGGGTGGTGTCGCCGCGGTCGCGTTCGCCTCGGGCCAGGCCGCCGAGGTCGCCGCCCTGCTCAACATCCTGCAGGCGGGCGATCACTTCGTGTCCTCCGCGAGCCTCTACGGCGGGACGTACAACCTCTTCCACTACACGCTGCCGAAGCTCGGCATCGAGGTCAGCTTCGTCGACGACCCGGACGACCTGGCCGCGTGGGCCGCCGCCGTCCGCCCGAACACCAAGGCCTTCTACGCGGAGACCCTCGGCAACCCCCGCAACAACGTCCTGGACATCCGCGGGGTGGCCGACACCGCCCACGCCGCCGGCGTCCCGCTGCTGGTCGACAACACCGTCCCGACCCCGTACCTGCTGCGCCCGCTCGAGCACGGCGCGGACATCGTCATCCACTCGGCCACCAAGTTCCTGGGCGGGCACGGGACGGCGATCGGCGGCATCGTTGTGGACTCCGGCAACTTCGACTGGACGACGGAGCCGGCGCGGTTCCCGGGCTTCAACGAGCCCGACCCGAGCTACCACGGCCTGACCTTCGGCCCGGCGCTGGGGAAGCTGGCGTTCGCGATCAAGCTGCGCGTGCAGGGCCTGCGCGACACCGGCGGGGCGATCGCGCCGCAGAACGCCTTCCTCATCATCCAGGGCATCGAGACCCTGTCGCTGCGGATGGCCAAGCACGTGGAGAACGCGCAGGCGATCGCGGAGTGGCTCGACGACCGCGACGAGGTCGACGTCGTCCACTACGCCGGGCTGTCGACGTCCCGCTGGTACGAGGCCGGGCGGAAGTACCTGCCGCGCGGCGCCGGCGCCGTCGTCGCGTTCGAGCTGCGCGGGGGCGTCGAGGCGGGCAGGACCTTCGTGGAGAGCCTCGAGCTGTTCAGCCACCTCGCCAACATCGGCGACGTCCGCAGCCTGGTCATCC
>CAXSIB010000548.1:0-2479 GCA_964237095.1 uncultured Actinomycetales bacterium | reverse complement strand
GTCCGCCGGTCACTCGCCGTCGTCGTCGTGGGGCTGGCGGTCGGCGTCGGCTCGACGGCGTGCAGCACGAGCAACCGGGCGCTGACCGAGGCGAACTACGTGTCCTCCGACGGGGTCCAGGCCGACAGCGGCCTCATCGGGGTCCGGAACCTGTTGATCGTGTCCGACGGCAGCGGCGGCACCGTGAGCGGCGGCTTCTACAACAACGGCGACACCGCGGACTCGGTCGTGTCGATCTCCGCGGCCGGGGCGGATGCGTCGATCGCGACCCCGTCCGTGACCGCGGCGCCCACCGCCGGCCCCACCGGCACGGGCGGCACCACCCTCGCCACCGGTTCGGCGGTCGTCTTCGGCCTCCCCGCGTCCCGGTCCGGCCCGCAGGCCTACCTCACCGGCCAGTTCTCCCCCGGCACCCTCGTCCGGGTCCAGGTCGTCTTCGCGCACGCGGCCTCGCTCACCCTCCAGGTGCCGGTCCTCGCGCGCACCGGGTACTACACGACCGTCCCCACCGCCGCGGCCACCGCGGTCGCCACCGCCGTGGCCACCCCGTCGGCGTCGGCTCCCGCGGCCTGACCCGACCCGCCCGAGACCGGGCCCGGAGGTCGGGGCGCCGGCCCGACGGCCCCGTCAGCTGGGCCCCGTCAGGTGGCGAACTTGTAGCCCAGCCCCCGGACGGTGACGATCAGCGTCGGGTTGCCGGGGTCGTCCTCGAGCTTGGCGCGCAGCCGCTTGACGTGGACGTCGAGGGTCTTGGTGTCCCCGACGTAGGCCGCGCCCCACACGCGGTCGATGAGCTGGAGGCGGGTCAGCACCCGCCCGGCGTTGCGCATCAGCAGCTCGAGCAGCTCGAACTCCTTCAGCGGCAGCCGCGTCTCCACCCCCCGGACGGTGACGACGTGGCGGTCCACGTCCATGACCACGTGCGCGACCTGCAGCCGGTTGGGCTCGAGGTCGTCGGCGTCGGTGCTGCGCCGCAGGACCGCGCGCACCCGGGCGACGAGCTCCCGTGGCGCGAACGGCTTGGTCACGTAGTCGTCGGCCCCGAGCTCGAGCCCGACGACCTTGTCGACCTCGCTGTCCCGGGCGGTGACCATGATCACCGGCACCTTCGACGTCCGGCGCAGCGCCCGGCACACGTCGGTGCCCGACATCCCGGGCAGCATCAGGTCGAGCAGGACCAGGTCGGCCCCCGACCGCTCGAACTCGGCCAGCGCCCGGTCCCCCGTCGACGCCACCGCGACGTCGTAGCCCTCGCGCGTCAGCAGGAACGACATCGCGTCGGAGTAGGACTCCTCGTCCTCCACGACCAGCACCCTCGTCACGCGGCCGTCCCCCTCGTCACGTCGTCGGGCGCGGACCCGGAACCGGACCCGGAACCGGTCCCGGAGCCGGGTCCGGCGTCGCGGGTGGCCGGTGGCGCCGGGGTCAGCGGCAGCCGCAGGGTGAACGTCGACCCGGTGCCGGGGACGCTCCACACCCGGATCGACCCCCCGTGGGCGGTGGCGACGTGCTTGACGATCGACAGGCCCAGCCCGGTGCCGCCGGTGGCCCGCGAGCGGGCCTCGTCGACCCGGTAGAACCGTTCGAAGACGCGCGCGAGCTTGTCCTGGGCGATCCCGAAGCCCTGGTCGGACACCGCGAGGTCGACCATCGGCCGGTCGGTGTCACCGACCCGGGTCGCGGAGACGGTCACGCGGGTCCCGGGTGGGCTGTAGGTGACGGCGTTGCCGACCAGGTTGGCGACCGCGGAGACGAGGTCGCCGCGGCTGCCCGGCACCGTCAGGGCCGCCGGGACGAAGGTCTCGATGCTGATCGCGCGGGAGTCCGCGTCGACGCCTACCGCGTCCACCGCGGTCGCGACCACGTCGGCGAGGGCGACCGTCTCCGCGTGCTCGACCGGGTCGTCGAGCTGCACCCGGGAGAGCTCGACGATCTCCTTGACCAGGCGGGCGAGGCGCTGGGACTCCACGCCGATGCGCCGCGCGAAGCGGGTGACGGTGACCGGGTCGTCGGCCGCCTCCTGCAGGGCCTCCGCGAGCAGCGAGATCGCCCCGACCGGGGTCTTGAGCTCGTGGCTGACGTTGACCACGAAGTCCTGGCGGGCGGCGAGCGCGCGCAGCTCGCGGGTGCGGTCCTCGACGAGGAGCAGCACCGCGTCCGGTGCCTCGGTCCCGGTCAGCGGCCGGACCCGGGCGGCCAGCGGGGAGCCCGCGCCGTCGGGCCGCTGGCGCCCGAGCCACCCCGCGGGGACCGAGACCTCCCGGGCGAGGCCCTCCACCCGCGCCACCCGGACCGCCTCGACCAGCTCGGCGACCTGCAGGCGGCCGCGGCGGACGATGCCGAGGGCGGCCGCGCTCCGGTTGGCGAGCAGCACGGCGCCGCCCGGTCCGACGACGACCGCGGCGGTCGGCAGGTCGGTGAGGGCCGCGACGAGGGCGAGGGGCAGCCGGGTGGCGGCCGTCGCGGCGGCGGTGGGGGC
>CAXSIB010000547.1:0-2480 GCA_964237095.1 uncultured Actinomycetales bacterium | reverse complement strand
CCGCCGCCGCCCCGACGACCGCGTCGGGGCGCTCGCCTGGCTGGCCGCCGGCAACCGGACCGCGGACCCGGTCCTCGGCCGGGCCGCGGACCTCGGGCCGACCGTGCGCGACGCCCTCGGCGCACCCCCGCCCGCCGCCGGGCCGGTCACTCCCGTCGTCGCTCCCCGCATCCTCGTGGTCGACGACGACCCGGGCATCCGACTCGTGCTCGGGCGCGCGCTGGCCCGGTGCGGGTACGAGGTGGTGCTCGCCGCGAGCGGCGCCGAAGCGCTCGAGCAGCTGGCGGCGGACCCCGTCGTGGCACTGGTCTCGGACGTCGCGATGCCCTCGATGAGCGGGCTGGAGCTCGCGTCGGCGGTGCTCGAGCGCCACCCCGGCCTGCCGATCCTGTTCGTCACGAGCAGCGCCGTCGACGACGGCCTGCTCGAGCACCCCCTGATCGCGCTGGTCGGCAAGCCCGTCCGGGTGGCGGACGTCCGCGACGCCCTGGACCGGCTCGTCGAGCGGGCGGTCACCGGACCCGCGCCCTGCGACCCGGAGGTCGCGTGACGGTCCCGGCCGGGTCCGCCGGGGCGGGCGGCGTCATGGGCGGCGTCGCGGGCGGGCCGGGGGACGGGGTCGTCGCGGGCGGGGTCGTCGTGCCCGCGCCCGGTCTCGAGCTCCTGGTCCGGCTCGCGGCCGGCGTCGCCCACGACCTCAACAACGTGCTCGCGGTCGTCGCGCTGCGCGCCGACCTCGCCCTCGACGGGGTCGCTCGCCGGGCGCCGGACGAGGAGACCGTCGAGGACCTCCAGGCCATCGTCGCGGCGACGACCCGGGCGGCGGAGCTGACCCGGCAGCTGATGCTCTTCGCCGGCCAGCGGACCGGGGACCGCCGCCGGGTGGACCTGGCGGCGGCCGTCGAGGCGCTCGGGCCCCGCCTCGACACCCTCGGCGGCGGCCCCTGGGCCGTCGCGTGCTCGACCGAGGCCGTCCCGTGCGTCGAGGCCCCCGACGGCCACCTCGAGCTCGTCGTGCTGGCGCTGGTCGCCAACGCCCTGGCCGCGACGGCGCCGGCGGCCGGCGGCGGCCCGCGGGTGTGGGTGCGGGTGGGGACCGCCGCCTCGCCCGGGCCGCCCGGGTCCGGGGAGACCACCGACCCCGAGCCCGACCCGGCCCGACCGGTCGACGTGGTCCTCGAGGTCTCCGACGCGGGGACGGGCATGACGCCGGACGTCCTGGCCCACGCCGTCGAGCCCTACTTCCGGGCCGGGACGGCGGGGGGCAGCGGGCTCGGTCTCGCGGTGGTGCAGGGGATCGTCGGCCAGCTCGGGGGCACCCTGGACATCGCCGGTGCGCCCGGGCGGGGGACGGTGGTCCGGGTCACCGTGCCGGCGCTCGCCGGGGTGGAGCCCGCCCGTCCGGACCGCGCCGGCGGCTGATCCCGTCGACCCGGAGCCCGCCGACGGCTGATCCCGCCGTCCCGGACCACGCCGGCGGCTGATCCGTCGGCTGATCCGCAGAGCGGTCGCCGGCGGGTGCGCCGCGGGCCCGGCTGCGGCCGCCGGGTGGCCGCCCGCGGCCGTCCGGCGGCCGCCACCTCCTGCTTGCCTGTCGGCCGGAGCGATGCGTACGTTGATCACCGACGCCCAGGACCACGGCGCGGTCCACCGTCCCGCGATCGCCCGGAGGCCAGCGGTGCAGAGCGTGCTGCCACACCCCGAGGACACCGGCCCGCCGCTCCGCCTGCTCACCGGTCTCGCCCGCCTGGCCCGGGCGGCCAACGCCGGCCTCGGGCTGGACGAGCTGGTCCGGGAGCTGTGCGCGGTCGCCGTGGACGTCCTCGGCGCCGACGCCGCCCGCCTCGTCCCCGTCGGGACCCCCGACGCCGCCGGCGGTGCGGAGCCCGCCGGGCGCCCCGGCGCCGACCCCGCCGGGGGTCACGGCTCCGCCGGCATCCCGGGCGTCACCGCGGTCGAGGTGCCGGCCGGGTCGGCCGCTCGGCGCGGACCCACGGTCCGGGTCCCGCTGGTCGCCCGGAACCGGACCTGGGGCGCGCTCGAGGTGACCGGCCGCGACGGCACCGGCTGGGACGACGCCGCCCGCTCGGTGGCGGCGCTGCTCGCGGACATGGCCGCGTCGGCGGTCGCGCTCAGCGCGGCCGGGTCACCGGCGCCGGCAGCCGTGCCCGCACCCGGCGGGGGGATCCGGCCGGACCTGGGACGCGAGCTCGACGGGGCCCTGGAGGCCGGCCAGCTGCGGGTGCACTTCCAGCCGATCGTGGTCGCGACGCCGACCGGCGGGGCCCCGGGCGGCCACCGGCTCGCCGCGGTCGAGGCCCTGCTCCGCTGGCAGCACCCCCGGTACGGCCTGCTGACCGCGGGGGACTTCGTCGACCTCGCCGAGCAGAGCGGCGCGATCGGCCCGATCGGCCGCTGGGTGGTGGAGACGACCTGCGTCCAGCTCGCGGCCTGGCGGGCGTGGATGCCGGGCCCGCTGC
>CAXSIB010000546.1:0-2484 GCA_964237095.1 uncultured Actinomycetales bacterium | reverse complement strand
CCTGCGGCGCCCGCGTGGGCGCCCGACCCGCGGCGGTGGCGCGCGCTCGCCGCCTGCCTGGCCGCCCTGTTCATGACCCTCGTCGACGCGACGATCGTGAACGTCGCGCTCCCGTCGATCGGCGCGAGCACCGGGGCGGCCCCGTCGGAGCTGCAGTGGGTGGTGTCGGGGTACGCGCTGGCGTTCGGGATGGTGCCGATCCTGGCGGGCCGCCTCGGTGACGACCGCGGCCGGCGGCGGCTGCTGCTCATCGGCATCGCCGGCTTCGTGGCCACCAGCGCCGTCGTGGGGCTCGCCCCCGACCCGCGGGTGCTGATCGTCGGGCGGCTCGCGCAGGGGGTCGCGGGGGGACTGGTGAACCCGCAGGTCTCCGGGATCATCCAGAACCTGTTCCCGGGGGAGGAACGCGGGCGGGCCTTCGGCGCGCTCGGGGCGAACGTGGGCGTGGCGACGGCGGCCGGGCCGGTGCTCGGCGGCCTGATCATCGCCCTGGGCGGGGACCGCATCGGCTGGCGGCTCTGCTTCCTCGTCAACATCCCGGTGGGACTGGGCGCGCTGTACTTCGTGCGGCGGTGGGTCCCGGTGTCCGGCCGGGTCCCGACCCACCGCGGCCTCGACCTCACCGGGGTCGCGCTCCTGGCGCTCGGGCTGTTCGGGGTGCTCTTCCCGCTGGTGGAGTACGACTCCGACCACGACGCCCGGCTGGCGGTCGTCCTGCTGCCCGCGGTGGCCGTGCTCGTCGGCTTCGTCCGGTGGGAGCGCGGGCCGGCCCGGCGGCGCGGGTCGCCGCTCATCGACGTCGACCTCTTCCGCATCCGCTCCTACGCCGACGGTGTCGTCATCGCCCTCGTGTACTTCTGCTCCTTCACGGGGATGCCGCTCGTCCTGTCCCTGTTCCTCCAGGAGGGACTGCACTTCACCGCGTTGCAGTCCGGGGCCACGGCGTCGGCGTACGCCCTCGGCTCGGTGGTCTCCGCCCCGGTCTCCGGCCGCCTGGTCGCCCGCTTCGGGCGGCGGCTCATGGTCGCGGCGCTGGCGGTGTTCACCGCGGGGGTCGCCCTCACCGCCGTCGCGTCCCGCCTCGCCGCCGGGCAGGTGTCCGACCACCGCGTGGCGCTCGCGCTCGCGGTGCCGCTGTTCGTCGCCGGACTCGGCGGTGGCGGGGTCATCACCCCGAACCAGGCGCTGTCGCTCGCCGAGATCGACGCCCGCGGCGGGTCCACCGCCGGCGGGATGCTGCAGACCTCCCAGCGGGTGGGGTCCGCCATCGGCACCGCGGTCCTCTCCGCGGTGTTCTACCGCGCCGCCACCGCCCACACCGCCAGCACCGGCGCCACCCGGGCGGTCGGCTACGGCCACGCCTACGAGCTGGCGCTGCTGGTCACCGTGGGATTCGCCCTCGTCGCGCTGGGGCTCGGGATCGCCGACGCCCGCCGGCCGTCACGCCCGCGGGGGACGTGACGGTCGGCGGGCGCGATCGTCCCGCCGGTGGGCGGTCAGTGGCCGTAGCGGCCGTACGCCTTCGCGGCGGCGACGCGGGGCGCGAAGCCCGACGCGCCGAGGCTCGTGAAGCGGGGGTCGGACCGGACGGTGTTGCCGCCCCCGTTGACGTACGTCCCGGGGCCGGAGTTGCTGTAGACCGGCGTGGAGAGCCGGGCGAACCAGTTGTCCTTGATGAGGTTGTGGTGCCCGGTGACCGTCGTCAGGTAGACCCCGACGTACTGGCCGTTGTGCTGGCGGTGGGTCGACAGGACCATGAGGTTCCGGGTGATCGTGTTGTCCGAGACGTTGCCGTGCATGAGCACCTGCTCGTAGTCCTTGTACATCGTGTTGTCGGTGACGTGGACGCCGGAGATCCCCGGGGCGTTCGGCTTCCCGCCGTCGCCGATCTTCACGGCCGCCCCCTGGGGGGTGTCGTAGATCGCGTTGTGGGTGATCACCGAGTGGCCCGCGCTGCCGATCGCGGTCAGGTAGATCTCGTGCTGCATGCCGCCCTTCGCGGAGTTGGTCGCACCCTCGTGGATCGCGTCGTAGGCGATGGTGAAGTTGGTCGGGCGGGAGGTCGTGCTCGCGACGACGACGTTGGCGAGGGCCCCGGTCACGTGCGCCCCGGTCACCTCGCTGTGCTGCAGCGACCAGCCCGTGCCGCCGTTGAACGTCAGGGTGTCGGTGCCCTTGATCGTGCCCCGGATCTCCAGGTAGGACAGGCGCCAGTAGCTCGCCCCGTCCAGCTTGATCGCCCCGGTCAGCACGGGACGGTGGGCGGGGTCGGCGGCGGTGAACACGATCGGCTTGGCCTTCGTCCCGACCGCGTGGTGGCCGAACGTGCCGAGCCGCGGCCGGAAGTGGTGCAGGTCGTAGGTGCCCGCCCGCAGCCGGACGGTGTCGCCCGCCACGAGCAGCGCCACCGCGTTGGTCAGCTGGTCCACGTTCGAGACGGTGTAGACCTTCCCGGTCCGGGAGGAGGTCACGACGCCGGGTGAG
>CAXSIB010000545.1:0-2486 GCA_964237095.1 uncultured Actinomycetales bacterium | reverse complement strand
GCGATCAGGGTGACGGGGGGATCGGTCTGCGTCGACGGCTGGGTCATGGGACGGCTCCTCTGTCCGGCTGCACGCCGGTCCGGATCGGGTGGTGGGCTCGGGGTGCTGGGGTCGTCCCGGGGGCTGGTGGCTGGGCTCAGAGGCTTGAGCCGCCTGCCGGGTCGGGGGGCCTCCGCGTGGGCACTGGTGGTCAGGCGGCCAGGTAACCGCCGTCCACCGGCACCGTCACCCCGGTGAGGAAGGCCGCGCCGGGGGAGGCGAGGAAGCAGGCCACGTCGGCGATGTCGTCGGGAACCCCCCACCGGCCCATCGGGGTCCGGTCGACGACGCGCTGTTCGGCGGCCGGGTCGGCTCGGAGCGCGGCGGTGAACGGAGTCCGGATCCAGCCCGGGGCGACCGCGTTGACCCGGATCCCGTCGGCCGCCCACCGCACGGCGAGGGAGCGGGTCAGCGCCGCGACACCCGCCTTGCCGGCGCTGTAGCCGGGCGCGTGCGGCCCGCCCACGAACGTCAGCATCGACGCGGTCGTGACGATGGCGCCCTGGCTCGCGGCGAGCAGGTCGTGAGCGGCGACGCACACCCGCATGGTGCCGGTGAGGTTCACGTCCACGACCTCGGCGAAGACGGCCGGGTCGTACTCCGCCTCCCGCCTGATGACTCCGGCGCACGCGACGACGACGTCGAGCCGGGACTGCGATCCGAGCAGCCGGGTCACGGCGTCGGGGTCGCGGACGTCGAGGTCGACCAGCTCGACGTGCCCGGTCCCGCCCGTCGAGCCGCCGCCGCCGGCGCCCGAGTCGTCGGCCCCGGCACCGCCGTGGTGGCCCGAGCCGTCGGACCCGGTCCCGACGTCGGCCGGCGTCGCCGGCGGCAGCCCGGCGGCGACCACGTCCGCGCCGAGGAGGGCGAAACGGGCCGCGATCGCCGCCCCGATCCCGCTCGTCCCGCCGGTCACCAGCACCCGCCGGCCGTCGAACAACCCCGGTGCCAGGCTGGAGACCGTTCCGCTCGCCGTCGTCATGACCCTCCTCGCTGAGGTCTCGTCGGGTGTCCCGACCGGTGGAGTCTCCCGCATCCGCCGCGGCTGCCACCACGCCGGCCACCACGTCGCCCACCACGCCCTCGGCCCGGCCTCCGCTCCCGGCCGGCCACCGGTCGGACCGGACTGTCGGGCCGGGTGGTCGTTCGGCCAGGATCGACGCATGACGCAGACCGGACCATCGACCCGAACCGCGACCGAGGTCAGCTGGCACGTCGATCCGGCGGCGGACCCGGCCCGCGGGGTCTACACCTTCGGCGGGGCGGAGCCGGTGACGACCCTGCGCCCGCGGACGCTGCTGCGGACCTCGACCCTCGACTGCTTCGCCGGGCGGGTCACGAGCAGTGCGAGCCTGCCGAGCGTGGTGACCGACCCGCGGTACCTCAACCCCCAGACGGGACCCTTCTTCGTGGAGGGGGCCCATCCCGGCGACACGGTGGCGGTGCACCTCGCGTCGATCGAGCCGACCTTCGCCTGGGGGGTGAGCTCCACCGTGCCGTTCTTCGGCTCGCTCACCGGCACCGGGCTGACCGCGGGACTCCAGCCCGCACTGGCCGAGAAGGTCTGGATCTACGAACTCGACCTGGCCGACCGGCTCGTCCGGTACTCCGCGCTGGACTCGGACTGGACGGCCGACCTCCCGCTCGATCCCATGCACGGCACGGTCGGGGTGGCGCCGGGCCTCGGCGAGGTCCGGTCGAGCCTCACCCCGGGGGACTGGGGCGGCAACATGGACACCCCGGAGATGCGCGCGGGGACGACCGCCTACTTCGGGGTGAACGTCGAGGGAGCACTGCTCTCCCTCGGTGACGGCCATGCCCGCCAGGGCGAGGGCGAGACGTGCGGGGTCGCCGTCGAGTGCGCGATGACCACCAGCCTGCTGGTGGATGTCCTGCCCGGACAGGTGACCCCGTGGCCGCGCCTGGAGAACGACACGCACATCATGACCACCGGCTCGGCGCGGCCGCTCGAGGACGCCTTCCGGATCGCCCACACCCAGCTCGTCCGCTGGGTCGCGGAGCTGACCGGTCTCAGCGACCTCGACGCCTACCAGCTGGTCTCGCAGGTCGCCCGGACCCCCGTCGCGAACGTCGTCGACACGAACTACACGATCGTGGCCAGCTTCCCCAAGTCCCTCCTCCGCGGCGTGACGGTCATGGCCGGCGCCCACGACCGCCTCCGCGCTCTGGCGTCCACCTGAGTGGCAGCCGCCCACGTCGACACGCCGCCGCCCGTCGAGGCCCTGTGCCACTGGGCCCAGCGTCAGGACCGAGGCGTCGACCGTCCCGGGCGCCGGTGCGGGTTGCCGGTGGTGACGGCACGTCGTCGGGTGTGACCCGGTTGCCGGGTTGTCCACCGATGGGAACATCCGTTCGATTCGGTACTGTCGGTCTCGTAGGTTCGGGGGCATGTCCCCGCAGCCGGCGCTCGCCTTCACCGATGAGGT
>CAXSIB010000544.1:0-2490 GCA_964237095.1 uncultured Actinomycetales bacterium | reverse complement strand
CCGCGCAGCTCTCGGTCACCCCGGAGAACGCGACGGTGGGGACCGCCACCGAGAGGGCGAACGCGTCGAGCGGGTGGCGGGTCAGGTGGTCGGTGAGCAGCGCGCGGGCCTGCGGGGCGTTCCCGCCGACGACCGCGGCGAAGGCCCCGACGGCGCTGCGCTCGCGGTCGCTGACCTCCGGGCCGGCCGCCAGCACCCCGGCCGCGCGCATCCGCCGGGCGGCCCGCACGGGCGCCCCGCCGCTGTGCTCGAGGACCGCGAGCGTGGCCTGGCCGAGGGCGAACCCGGGATCCTCCAGGACGGCCCGCTCGAGGCAGCCGCGGCCGTCGGTGTCGCACCGCAGGATCGTGTCGATCCCGTGGCGGAAGGCGGCGGCCGCGTCGTCGTGCGTGCTGAGGACCAGCCCGTACCGGTCGGCCGGCTGCGACGACCCGGTGCGCCGGCGACTCCGGCGCGGCGCCGGCCGGTCCGTCCGGGCGGCGGGCCCGCTCGACCTCGTGCCGGACGCGCTCGTGCGGGGCGTCCTCGTGCCGGCCACCGCGCCCGTCCCGGACGTCGGACGCGTGCTGTCGTCGTCGACGGTCGTGGTCACGGGCGACCTCCTGGTCTCGACGGTCCGCGCGGTCCCCGGGGGGACAGGTCCTGGTGCGGCTCATTCTGTACCAAAACAGTCGGGAATGGGTGCTACCGCGCTGTGAACTCCAGGAGGGTCCGCTGCAGCCCCCGGCCGCGGGCCGACCGGGGCGGGCGGGTCGCCCGGGGCGAGCGGCGCCTCACTCCCACTCGATGGTGCCCGGCGGCTTGCTCGTGAGGTCGAGGGTCACCCGGTTGATCTCCCGGACCTCGTTGGTGATCCGCGACGAGATGCGCTCGAGCACCTCGTACGGCACCCGCGCCCAGTCCGCGGTCATCGCGTCCTCGCTGGTCACCGGGCGCAGGACGACCGGGTGGCCGTAGGTGCGCCCGTCGCCCTGGACCCCGACCGACCGCACGTCGGCGAGCAGGACCACCGGGCACTGCCAGATGACCCCGTCGAGCCCCGCGGCCGACAGCTCCGTGCGGGCGATGAGGTCGGCCGCCCGGAGGACGTCGAGGCGCTCGCGGGTGACCTCCCCGACGATCCGGATCGCCAGGCCCGGACCGGGGAACGGCTGGCGGCCGACGAGGTCCTTCGGCAGCCCCAGCTCCGCGCCCACCGCCCGGACCTCGTCCTTGAACAGCAGTCGCAGGGGCTCGACCAGGGCGAACTGGAGGTCCTCGGGCAGCCCGCCGACGTTGTGGTGGCTCTTGATCGTCGCGGCCCCGGTCCCGCCGCCGGACTCGACGACGTCCGGGTAGAGGGTGCCCTGGACGAGGAAGTCGATGGCCTCGCCGTGGCGGCCGGCGTCGGCCTGCAGGTCCGCGGCCGCCTGCTCGAAGACCCGGATGAACTCGGTGCCGATCCGCTTGCGCTTCTCCTCGGGGTCGGTGACCCCGGCGAGGCGGGCGAGGAAACGGTCCGCGGCGTCCACCGTGACGAGGTCGGCCCCGGTGGCGGCGACGAAGTCCAGTTCGACCTGCTCGCGCTCCCCGGCCCGCAGCAGGCCGTGGTCGACGAAGACACACGTGAGCTGGGCGCCGACCGCGCGCTGGACCAGTGCGGCCGCGACCGCGGAGTCCACCCCGCCGGACAGCGCGCACAGGACGCGCCGGTCGCCCACCTGGGCCCGGATCGCGGCGACCTGCTCGACGACGACCCCGGCCGCCGTCCAGTCCCGCGCGAGCCCGGCGGTGGTGTGCAGGAACCGGTCGATGACCCGGGTGCCGAACGGGGAGTGCGCGACCTCGGGGTGGAACTGGACGCCGGCGAACGGGTGGTCCTCGGACTCGAACGCGGCGACGGTCGCGCCCGCGCTGGTCGCGGTGACCCGGAAGCCGGGCGGGGCGCCGGTGACCTCGTCGCCGTGCGACATCCAGGCCTGGTGGTGCGCGGGCAGCCCGTCGAGCAGGCCCTCGCCGTCGGTGACCTCGATGTCGGTGCGCCCGAACTCGGAGTTGCCCGTGTGGGCCACGGTCCCGCCGAGCACCTGCGCCATCGACTGGAAGCCGTAGCAGATGCCCAGCACGGGGACCTCGGCGTCGAAGAGCGCCGGGTCCAGCGCGGGGGCGCCCGGGGAGTAGACCGACGCCGGGCCGCCGGACAGGATCACCGCGGCCGGGTCCCGCGCGAGCATCTCCGCGACGGTCGCGGTGTGCGGGACGACCTCGGAGTAGACCCCGCACTCCCGCACCCGGCGGGCGATCAGCTGGGCGTACTGCGCGCCGTAGTCGACGACGAGCACCGGCCGGCGCACAGTCGCGCCCCCGGCGGCGGGGGCAGCGGCGGTGGCGGCGGGCTCGAGACCGGCATCGGTGTGCTCGGCTGCGGTGGGGTCGGCAGCCGTGGGGTCGGCCGCGGACGGCGCCGGGACCGGGGGCGGGACGGGCGGACCGGACGGGCCGGGAGCAGAG
>CAXSIB010000543.1:0-2495 GCA_964237095.1 uncultured Actinomycetales bacterium | reverse complement strand
GCACCGCCGGCGAGGCCGAGGGCGCCCGCGGCCGGCTCGGCGGCGGCAGCACCGGCGAGTGCGGCGAGATCGGCGGCCGCGTGGGCCCGGTGGCGCAGCAGGGACGCCTGGCCGACCACGACGACGGCGCCCGTGAGCAGCGAGAGCACCATGGCGACCGAGAGCACCCAGACGCTGCCGCTGCCCTCTTCTGGACCGCCTCGTTCCGCACCGCGCCGCTCCAGCGGGCGCCCCCCTCGACCGGGACGCTGAGCAGGCCGGAGCCGGCGCCCTGCCGGGCTCTGCCGGCTCCCCGGGTCCGGGAGCAGGTCCGGTCGGTCGAGGTGGGGCGAACTCCCGGGGTGGCGCGGTCGAGACGGCGCGGCAGATCCGCTCATGGGTCCAGTCCGATCGCGGCCTCGTCGAGCGCGGTCGCACTCCCGGAGACGTCGACGGCGCCGAGCCGGGAGACCAGGCCCGCCGGCGCCGGCGCGTGGGCGGTGATGCGCGCGGTGACCAGGCCACCGCCGCGACTGACGGTGAGCCGCGCACCGGGCGGTGCGTCCGCGAGGACCTCGCGGGTCACGGTGGCCTGGTCCTCGCCCCGCGCGAGCTGCCGTACCGCCTCGCGCGACAGATCCCCGCACCGCAGCTGGGCCCCGACCGCGCCGATCACGAACAGGAGGCCGACGGTGATGACCACCAGTGCCGGCAGCGCCGTGGCGATCTCGGCCGTGACCATCCCCGCCTCCCCGGCCGGTCGCGCCCGTGGTCGCCGCCACCGGCCGGGACGGCGAGGCTCCTCGGCCACGGCCGATGAGGTCGGTCGTGGCGGTCGAGCGGATGCCGGCCGGACAGCCTGTCGGTGCATGTCACTCCTTCCGTGCGGTCGACGGCGGGTGCGGACCCGGGATGGTGGATCGGACGGGTGATGAGGAGGCACCTCGGTCAGCCGGCCGGATCGGGTCGTCGGTGGTCCGAGCGGACCGATCGCCGGGTGGGTCGGTGGCCGGGTGGGTCGGTGGACCGGCCGAAGACGTGTGATCGGCTCACCGGCGACGGCTGGCCGGTCAGAGCGCCGGACGGCGTCCCGCGCCGTGACGGGCCCCGTGGTGTCGGACCCGGGCCCCGCCACGTCGACGGGGTCAGCGGTCGAAGACCGCCAGCGCCGCGGCCGCGAGCAGGTTCAGGAGCCTGAAGACCGGAGCGCCCGTCACCACCTTGTAGAGCACGACGGCGAAGGCGCAGGCGGCGATGAGGCCGACGGCGTACTCCGCGGTGGCCATCCCCCGCTCACCGACGAGACGGAGGCGGGCCGGGACACCGACCCCGGGCGCGGGATCGGCGACGAGCTCGAGCGCCACCGCCACGGCGGCGGGCGCGGTGGTGGCGGACGCCTCGACCGGTTCGCCGGCGAGCGCCGGGACCAGGTGCAGCGCGGTCATGGTGGAACCGATCATGGGACAACCTCCAGAGACGGCCGGTGGATGACACCGGCGGGGAACCGGAATCGACCGGCGTGGTCACACCGTCGGTCCGGTCGTCCCGAGGACCACCAACGACCAGTCCCGCCTGGGGAAAGCGGCCTCCACAGGACGTTCCTGTGGACGACCGTCCTCCACCGTCGGAACCCGACGGTGTGCCGTTCGTCGACCGGGTCTCGGCTTGGCGGCCGCGGCCGGTCTCCGCCACCCGGCCTCGGTGGAGCCGTTGGCCGGAGTCGGCCAGACGATCCCGCCCCTGGACCGGAGTGGGCAGCGACCAGGAGCGGGGCGGCCGAGGGGCGGCGGTGGCAGATGACCGCCCGCGATCTCTGCATCCGTTGCTCGCGAGGTCACCGGCGGCGAACGCCTGGGGGCGAGCGGACAGGAGTCTCGGCGAGTGGACGCTCCGGGGACCGGCAGGACCGTCGCCGGGACGGCGTCCGGTGGTCCGTCACCCTCAGACCGTGCTGCCGTCGCCGCCCTGTCGACGACGAGGCCGGGCGAGCCGGCGTCGCGGTGACCGGGGCGCACGAGGGGTCGGGGTTCTCGGGCGGACCGGACAGCACGAGCCGTGGTGAACGCGGCGGCCGTCTGGGCCGACCGGTCTACGGGCAGGCGCTGTGGTCGCCCAGCGGGCCGGAGAGCCCTCGACCCGACTGCGCGGGGCACCGCTCGACCCCTGCGGGTGTGCGCGTGTCGGACCGGGGTGACGACCCCGGCGCCGCCTCACGCGCGCGGCCGCCGGGCGACACCGCGTGCGGGTGATCGATGCAGACCGCCAGGCGACAGATCGGCCACGAAGTCGGCCGCACGCCAGGCGACCAGCCACCCAGGAGTTCAGCCGCAGGCCACCGGGCGACGGCGCGCGGAGGCACGAGCCCTCGCCCGTCAGCCGAGGATCCGGCTCAGGTTGCCGACGACGGTCGGGACGACGGCGAGGAGCACGAAGGCCGGGAGGAAGCACAGCCCGAGCGGCGCGGCCGCGGACACCCCGACCGCCTGGGACCGCTTGGCCGCGGCGTGGGCCCGGGC
>CAXSIB010000542.1:0-2496 GCA_964237095.1 uncultured Actinomycetales bacterium | reverse complement strand
CGCGGCGGGCCCCGCGTCCGGGGCGCCGGGTCCGCGGCGGGCGCCCGGGCGGATCGTCGCGGTCTGGGGACCCACCGGGGCACCCGGGCGCACGACGGTCGCGGCGACCCTCGGGGCGGAGCTGGCCGGACTCGGTCTCGCGACCCTGCTCGTCGACGCCGACGTCTACGGCGGCGCCCTCGCCGCGCACCTCGGCGTGCTCGACGAGGCCCCGGGCCTCGCGGCGGTCACCCGCCTGGCGAACGCGGGCACGCTGACCCTGGAGACCCTCGTCGGTCACACCCTGCAGGTGCTGCCGGGTCTGACCGTGCTGACCGGCATCGCCCGCGCCGACCGGTGGCCGGAGATCCGGCCGGCCGCGCTCGCCGCGGTCTGGGCCCGCGCCCGGGAGGCCGCCGACGTCGTGGTCGTGGACTGCGGCTTCTGTCTCGAGGTCGACGAGGAGCTGTCCTTCGACTCGATCGCCCCCCGCCGCAACGGCGCGACCCTCGCGGTGCTCGAGGCGGCCGACGTGGTCCTCGCGGTCGCGGCGGCGGACCCGGTGGGCCTCCAGCGCCTCGTCCGCGGCCTGGACGAGCTGCACGAGGTGGTCCCCGACGCCCGCGTCGAGGTGGTCGCGAACCGGGTGCGGCGCGGGCCGGTGGGCGCCGACCCGGAGGGCCAGGTCACGGCCGCGCTGCGCCGCTTCGCCGGGGTCACGCCGCTGGCGCTGCTGCCGGAGGACCGGGCCGCCTGCGACGCGGCGCTCCTGCGGGGACGGACGATCAGCGAGGTCGCCCGCGACAGCCGGCTTCGCCGGGAGGTCGCGATCCTCGCCCGGGCGCTGGCCGAGGTGCCCGCGGCCGGCCGCCGCCGGGCGGGCTGAGAGCGGGGGGCCGGAGCCGGTCCGCCCTCGGCTGATCGATGCCCGGGTGGTCGGTTCCAGGTGGCCGGCACCGAGCAGTCGGGTGGCGGGTGGCGGGGCGCCCGGGCAACGGCGCTGCCTGTCCGGGATCGACAGCTGACGGCCTCCTGGCGGCTGTTCAGGTCCGGCGGGGCCTGTGGGGTGTCGATCCGGGACGGCGCGCGCCGTCGAGCCGGCCCCCCTCGCGCCTCAGCCGGCCGTGCGCGCCCGCTCGGCCAGGTACTGCAGCGCGAGGAGGTAGCCGGCCGGGCCGAGGCCGGTGATCACCCCGTCGACGACCGCGCTGAGCACGCTCGTGTGCCGGAACTCCTCCCGCGCCGCGATGTTCGACAGGTGCACCTCGACCACGGGGACCGTCCGCGACGCGACCGCGTCGCGCAGCGCGTAGCTGGTGTGGGCCCACGCGCCGGGGTTGAGCACCACCGGGACCGCCGCGTCGAAGGCCTCGTACAGCCAGCCGATGAGCACGCCCTCGCTGTCGGTCTGGCGCACCGTGACCTCGGCGTCGAGCTCCTTGCCGGCCTGCTCGCACGCGTGCACGAGCTGGTCGTGGGTGGTCGTGCCGTACACCTCCGGCTCCCGGGTACCGAGCCGACCGAGGTTCACACCGTTGAGCACGAGCAGCCGCATGGGGCCTCACGCTAGCGTCGCGCGCCGTGCGCATCTTCGTGCCGGTGACCCCGGCGGCCCTGCGCGCCGCGGCCGCGGGGGGCTCCCTCGGCCCGGTCGAGGTCGCCTTCGCGGTCGCGGGCGCGGATCTCACCCCCGACGACGAGGAGGAGCTCGCGCTCGAGGCGACCGAGGCCGCGGCCTGGCGGTCCCTGCAGCTGCTCGCCGCCGAGGCCGATCCGGGTCCCACCGCCGGTTCCCGCGCCGGTCCCGCCTCCCCGGACCCGCCGGCGCCGGTCGACCTGCGCCGGGTCGTGCTCACCGTCGACCTGCCCGACGCCGCGGTCCTCCCGGTCGCCCCGCCGGACCCGCTCGCGGCGGAGGGTGCGGTGGTGCCGATCTCCGCGATCGCCCTCGACGCGGTGGTCAGCGTGCTGGCCGACGGCGCCTCCCTCGGTCCCGTCCTGGCGGCGGCGCTGCCGGCCGTGCTGGCCCACCGGACGGCCGAGGACCTCGAGGACCCCGACCTCGTCACCGCCGACCCGGCCCTGGCCGCCCTCGACGAGGTCCTCGCGACGCCGCTGCTGTGGTTCGACGCCGTCGAGCTGGTGCACCTGTTCGGCCCGCCGCCGCCGTCCGCCGTGCGCGCCGACGCCCACCCCGGCAGCGTGGCCGACGCCGTACCCGAGTCCGCACCCGACTCCGCCCCCAGACCTCCGAGGAGCTGATCCGATGGACGCCGTCACGTCCGTGCCCACACCGGTCAACGAGCCGATCCGCGGCTACGCCCCCGGCAGCGCCGAGCGCGACTCCCTCGCGGCCACGCTCGAGTCCCTCGTCGCCGCCGGTCCGATCCCGCTCACCGCCACGATCGGCGGCGAGCAGGTCGAGGGCACCGGGCCGGTCCACGAGGTCGTCGTCCCCCACGACCACGCCCGCGTGCTCGGCCACGCCCCGGCCGCGGGCGCGGCGCAGGTGCACGC
>CAXSIB010000541.1:0-2496 GCA_964237095.1 uncultured Actinomycetales bacterium | reverse complement strand
GCGCCTTCGGCGGCGGACCGCGCGGCGCGGCCGGCCCCGGTTCGGGTCGCCCCGACGACGGCGAGGGCCGCGAGGGCCGTGAGGGCCGCGAAGGTCGTGGCGGCCGCGGTGGGCACGAGCACCGTGGCCCGCGCGGCTTCGGGTTCGGTGGGCCCGGTGGGTTCGGCGGGCCCGGCGGGTTCGGTGGGCCCGGCGGGTTCGGTGGGCCCGGCGGGTTCGGCGGCCCCGGCGGGTTCGGCGGCTTCGGCGGCCGGGGGCGGGGTGGCTCCCGGGCCCGGCGCGGCGACGTCCGCTCAGCGCTGCTGAGCCTGCTCGCCGAGGCCCCGCGCAACGGCTACCAGCTGATCCAGGAGATCGCCGACCGCACGGACGGCGCCTGGAAGCCCAGCCCCGGCGCGGTCTACCCCGCCCTCAGCCAGCTCGAGGACGAGGGACTGATCGCCTCGGGCGAGACCGAGGGCCGGCGCCAGCTCGTCCTCACCGACAGCGGCCGCACGTACGTCGCCGAGCACGCGGCCGACCTGACCGCGGTGTGGGAGAGCGTGGCGCGCCCGGGCGGGTCGATCACCGACCTCGCCGGGACCGCCCAGCAGCTCGCCGCCGCGGTCGGGCAGGTCCTGCGCTCCGGCGACGAGTCGCTGCTCGCGCGCACCGGGGAGATCCTCGCCGCCGCCCGGCGCGACGTGTACCTGCTGCTCGCCGACGGCGTCCCCGCCGGCGGCGCCGGCAACGACGCGGCCACCGGGGACGACCCGGCCGCCGCGGCCGAGGTCGCCGACGACCCGGCGGACACCGCCACCCACGACGGACCGGCCGAGCCGGCCAGCTGATCGACGGGGTCGGTGACCGGTGGCCGACCCGCTGACCACCCGGCGCGCCGACCGGGTGGCCCGGCGGGCCGCCGGGTGGCCCGGCGGGCCGCCGGGTGGCCCGGCGCGCCGGGACGCGCGCACGGGGACACGGGGTCGGGTCGGAAGGGACGGCTGGGACACCTCAGCCGTCCCCACCGCACCAACCCCGTGCCGTCGTGCTCGGCCGACGCCGGATCACCGGACCGTGACGGGCACTCCCGCGACCACGCTGTCGGCGTAGACCGAGACGTGGTTGCCGTCCTGGGTCCACGCCACGTCGGCGACCGGGTCTTCCATGAGGTCGACGGCGGGCAGCACGGCGGCCGAGCCGACGGCGCCCGTGCCGGGGTCGACGGGGGCCACGGTCGAGGCGTGCTCGTCCAGCCCGACGGTGACCAGCCCGACCTGGCCTCCCACCCGGACGAGGTGCTGGCCGGACGTGGTCGGACCCTGGACGAGCCGGCGTGACGTGATCAGCGTCCCGGCCGAGGTGGAGGCCACGATCAGGGTCGCCGGCGCCGCCGCTGTCGCCACCGGGGACGGGGACGTACCCGGGTCGGGGCCGAGTGACGAGGGCGCGCTGAGGACCAGGTAGACGGCCGGGAGGACAGCGAGAGACACCCCGATGAGGTCTCCGAAGACGCAGGGCACCACGGACAGCGGGTGCCAGGACGAGCCACCGCCGGGACCGGTGAGGATCCGGCAGTGCCGGCGGGCGTCGATGCCGAGGGCCCACACCACCCCCCGGTCGACCGACCCGTCCAGTCGGAGCGGATACCCGGGGGTCAGGGTGAGGGGATGCACCGTGCGGGTGGCCGGGTCGAGGACCGCGTTGTCCTCGGTGGCGTAGCCGATGGTCCCGAGCAGGAACCGCCCGGCGGTGACCGGAAGCGGTGTGGGTGACCAGCGCAACCGATGGGCCACCCCGGCGGCGGTCACCAGGGTGAGCGTCCGGGCCGGGGCCTCGAGGAACAACCCACCGCCGGGCAGGCTCCGCATCACGAGGTCGGCGCCGAGTCCGTCCGCATCCGCGTCGTAGACGGTCGGGAGGACCGTGTGGGTGACCCACCCGTCGGTCGTCATGACGACCGCGCTGCGACAGGCGCCCCTGCCCGCGAAGGCGCACAACCGCCACACGGCCGCACTCGAGCAGCGGTCGGCGAAGTGCACGTCCTGCAGCTGCGCGGCCGGGTCCTCGACCAGCACCCGACCGGGGCTGGACTTCGGGCGCAGCGACGGTGCGGACCGGGCCGTGGACCCTCCGCCGCAGGCCGCGGCCGCCGATCCCGCCGACGGCGATCCCGCCGACGGTGGCCGCGTGGCCGGGGTCGTGCAACCGCCTGCCACGACGGCCGTGCACAGGACCGCAGCGGCGGCGACCCACCACGGCCGGCGGCGCCCGCCCGGGAGAGAGTCCATGCGACGCCTCCAGCCGGTCACCCGCTCGGCGGCACCGGAGTCCGGGACGGTATCCGACCGGACCGGTCGACGGCCGGCCCGACCACATCCGGTGCGGACCGACCGTTGCAGGGGCCGGTGCGGTCGACAGGTCGGTCGCTCGAGACCCGGGCGCGGGCACGGGGACACGGGGTCGGGACGGACGGGACGGTGGGGACACCTCAGCCGTCCCCACCGCACCCCGTGC
>CAXSIB010000540.1:0-2499 GCA_964237095.1 uncultured Actinomycetales bacterium | reverse complement strand
GGCGGGGCAGCCGGGCATCGGACCGGCACCGGCCGGGCGGCGGACCGGCGGCGGGCGTGGGACGGGGCGGGCCGCGGCCCGAGGAGGTCGGGACGAGGTCGGTGAGCGGGCAGGATCGCCCCGTGACCCCCCTCCCGACCACCTCCGGCCCCCCGACCGAGACCTCGTTCCCCCGGCTGTCGGCGCGCACGGCCCGGTTCACCCTCGGCACCCCCCGCGTGGTCGGCTTCGCCCGCGCCGGGCACACCCTGGTGTTCCTGCGCAGCCGCAGCGGCACCGACCGCACCGGCCTGCTGTGGGCCCTCGATCTCGACACCGGCGCGGAGTCCCTGCTGGCCGACCCGGCGGACGTCCTGGCCGGCGGTCGCGAGGAGCTGTCCGCCGCCGAGCTGTCCCGCCGGGAGCGCTCCCGGGAGGGCGGGGCGGGCATCGTCTCCGCGGCCCTGGACGCGACCGGCGCCTCGGTCGTGTTCGCGCTGTCCTCGCGGCTGTTCCGCCTCGCCCTGCACCCGTCCGGCGCCGCAGGGCCGGCGGTCGAGCTGCCCGCCGGCACCCCCGTCATCGACCCGCGCCCCGACCCGACCGGGAGCCGGGTCGCGTACGCGAGCGACGGCGCGCTGCGCCTGAGCGCCGCGGACGGCAGCGGGGACCGGGTCCTGCTGGCCGATGCGGACGCCGCGGTCTCCTGGGGGGTCGCGGAGTTCGTGGCCGCCGAGGAGATCGGCCGGCGGCGCGGGTACTGGTGGGCCCCAGACGGCTCCGCGCTGCTGGTGGCGCGGGTCGACGAGTCCCCGGTCGCGGTCCGCGTCGTCAGCGACCCGGCCAAGCCCCGCGAGCCGGCGCGCGAGGAGCGCTACCCGTTCGCCGGGACCGCCAACGCCGAGGTCACCCTGTGGTGGGTGGCGGCAGGTCCCGCCGGGGCGGCGACCGGCGGGGCGCAGCCGATCCGCGTCGACTGGGACACCGCCGCGTTCCCCTACCTGACGTCGGTGAGCTGGACGGCGGCCGGCCCGCCGCTGGTCGCCGTGCAGAGCCGGGACCAGCGCGACGGCCGGGTGTACGCCCTCGACGTCCCGTCGGCGACGACCACCACCGGCGAGGTCGCCACCGCCGCCGGGATCACCGCCGTCACCGTGGTCGAGACGGTGGTCGCCCGGGAGGTCGCGCGGGACACCGACCCGGCCTGGCTCGAGCTGGTGCCCGGGGTGCCGGCGTGGGCGCCGGGCGGCCGGCTGCTCACCGTGGTGGCCGACACCGCCACGGACACCTACCGGCTCGCCGTCGACGGCGTCCCCGTGGGGCCCGCGGGCGTCCAGGTCACGGCGGTCCTCGACGTCGGCCCCGACGACGTCCTCGTCACCGTCCAGGACGACCCCGTGACCACCGACGTCGCCACCCTGACCCTCGACGGGACCCTGGCCCACCTCACCGGCCCGCACGCCGGTCCGGGCTCGCCGCCGTCGACCGGCGGACCGGGCGTCCACACCGCGGCCCGCGCCGACGGCTCGGTCGCGATCGCCCGCAGCGGGCTCGAGCAGGTGCCGACCACGGTCGTCGTCCGGCGGGCCGGGGACCCCGAGGTGCACGTCAGGTCCCTCGCCGTGGCCCCGGCGGGCGTCCCGGCGCCGCAGCTGCTCGAGCTGGGGCCGCACCGGTTGCGGGCCTGGCTGCTGCTGCCCCCGGCCGGGGCGGTCCTCGACCCCTCGGCCCCGGGTCGGACCGCCGCCGGGGCCGACACCGGGTCCGACGCCCCCGGAGCCGGCTCGGTGCCGGTGCTGCTGGACCCCTACGGCGGTCCCGGCGCGGCCATGGTCGTGGCGTCGGCGCGGCGGCTGCTGGAGGCGCAGTGGTGGGCCGACCAGGGCTTCGCGGTACTGGTCACCGACGGCCGCGGGACCCCGGGCCGGGGGCCGGCCTTCGACCGCGCGGTCCGCCACGACTTCGCCGGGGTCACCCTCGACGACCAGGTCGAGGCCCTGCACGCGGTCGCGGCGCTGCACCCCGAGCTGGACCTGAGCCGCGTCGCCATGCGGGGCTGGTCGTTCGGGGGCTACCTGTCCGCGCTCGCCGTGCTGCGCCGCCCGGACGTGTTCGCGGCCGCCGTCGCCGGTGCGCCGCCCACCGACTGGCACCTCTACGACACCCACTACACCGAGCGCTACCTGGGCCACCCGGACGAGCCGGGCGAGGTCTACCGGCGCAACGACCTGCTCCACCTGGCGCCGTCGCTGGAACGCCCGCTGATGGTCATCCACGGGCTCGCGGACGACAACGTGCTGGTGGCGCACTCCCTCGCGCTCTCCGAGGCCCTGCTGGAGGCCGGGCGGCCCCACGTGTTCCTGCCGCTGTCGGGCATCACCCACATGGCGACGGCCGAGACGGTGGCCGAGAACCTCCTGCTGCTGCAGCTGCGGTTCCTGCGGGACAGCCTGCGGGACACCCGCCGGGACGGCCTTCGGGACAGCCTCCCGGACGGTTCCCCGGAGACCCCCCGGGACG
>CAXSIB010000539.1:0-2512 GCA_964237095.1 uncultured Actinomycetales bacterium | reverse complement strand
CGCGGGCCCTGCGGTCGATCGTCGACTCCGAGGCGGCTGCCATCATCGTGCGGAGTGCCCTCGCCGAGGAGGCCGCCACCGGGCTCCCGCCCGGCCGGCCGCTGGCGGACTGACCGGTGGCCGGGGTGGAGTCGGCGAGCGGCCGGCGCGCAGCAGTGGACAGACGGGACGGACAGCCATGTCGATGATCGGCTTCGACCTCGACGACGAGGTCCCGACCGACCACCGCGGTCGGCCCATCCCGCCCGGGCGGCGCCCGTCGCGGATGCGGGGACTGCTCGCGATCGTGGTCGCGCTCGCCGTCATCGTCGGCGGCGGGGTCGCCGCGTACGCCGGACTGCACTCCCTGGTCTCCACGACCGCCACCGCTCCGGCGGCCGCGATCGACTACCCGGGCCCCGGCAAGGGGTCGGTGAGCGTCGTCGTCACCGCCGGGGAGACCGTCAGCCAGATCGCCACGAGCCTCGTCACCGCGGGCGTCGTCGCCAGCGTGCCGCCGTTCGTCGCCGCCGCGGGCGCGACCACGGGCGGCAGCTCCATCCAGCCCGCGACCTACCGCCTCCGCTCGCACATGTCCGCCCAGGGCGCCCTGGCCCTGCTGCTGGACCCGGCCAGCCGGACCGGGTCGGCCACCGTCATCCCGGAGGGCCAGCGGCTGTCGGTGACCCTGGCCACCATCGCTCGGACCACGGGCCTCCCGATCGCGCAGCTGCGGGCCGCAGCCGCCGACCGGAAGGCCCTCGGGGTGCCGGCCTGGGGCACCGCCGGGGCCGAGGGCTTCCTCTTCCCGGCCACCTACCAGTTCCCCCGGGGGGCCTCGGCGGCGACCGTGCTGAGGACGATGGTGACCCGCTTCGACACCGCCGCGGCCGACGTGCGCCTCGTCGCCGGCGCGCGGGCCGTGGGTCACACGCCGTACCAGGTCCTCGTGGTCGCGAGCATCCTCGGGGCCGAGGTGCCGAGCCCGGTCGACCAGGCGAAGGTCGCGCGGGTGCTCTACAACCGGCTCGCGCAGGGCCAGCCGCTCCAGCTGGACTCGACCGTGGCCTACGTCGTCGACGCCCACACGGTCTACACGTCGGCGGCCCAGCGGGCGACGAGGTCGCCCTACAACACCTACCTGCACGCGGGCCTGCCCCCGGGCCCGATCAACTCCCCCGGGGAGCAGGCCATGCAGGCCGCGCTGCACCCGACGCCCGGCGCGTGGCTGTACTTCGTCACCGTCGACCCCGCGACGGGGCGGACGGTGTACTCCACGACCGCGGCCCAGCAGACGAAGGCCACCGAGCAGCTGACCGCGTGGTGCTCCGCGCACAAGGGCTCCTGCTGACGCCGGCGCCGCAGGACGACCGTCCGGCGGCTCGGGCCGGGGTCGGGGTCGGCACGGGGACCGGGGTCGGGGGCGGCACGGGGGCCGGGGGCGGGGTCGGGATGGAGGTCGGGATCGGGTCGCGGCGCTGCGCCGTGCTCGGCCACCCGGTCGGGCACTCCCTCTCCCCGGTCCTGCACCGCGCGGCGTACGCCTGGCTGGGCCTGGACTGGACCTACGAGGCCCGCGACGTCACCGCCGACGGCCTCGCCGCCTTCCTGGACCGCATCAGCCCGGACAGCCCGAGCGCAGACGGCCTCGTCACGGGTGCCGGCGGCAGCTGGCGCGGGCTCTCCCTGACGATGCCGCTGAAGCGGGCCGTGCTGCCGCTGCTCGACTCCGTGGACCCGCTCGCGGTGACGGTCGGCGCCGCGAACACCGTCGTCCTCGGGCCGGCCGGCCGGCACGGCTCGAACACCGACGTCGGCGGCCTGCTGGACGCCCTCGCCGAGGCCGGGATCGGCGCCGGTGGCCGGGCGCCCGGCTCGTGCCTGGTGCTCGGCGGCGGGGCGACGGCGGCGTCGACGGTCGCGGCCCTCGCCCGCCTCGGTCCCGCCGAGGTGGTTCTCGCCGTCCGGGATCCCGCCCGGGCCGCGGAGGTGCTCGGCCTGGGCCGCCGGGTCGGGCTGCCCGTGCGGACCGCGGCACTCGACACCCCGGCGCGCTGGAGACGCCCCGACCTGGTCGTGTCGACGCTACCGGCCGGGGCGGCGGACGCCGTCGCCGAGGCGGTCGCCGGGGTCCTGGCGCCGGACGCCCTGGTCTTCGACGTCGTCTACGACGGCTGGCCGACCCCGGTCGCCCGGGCCGCGGCCCGCGCCGGGGCGGGCGTCCTGTCGGGCCTCGACCTGCTCGTCCACCAGGCGGCGGGCCAGGTGCTCGCGTTCACCGGCCGCGCCGTCCCCGTCGCCGTCCTCCGGGCGGCGCTCGGCTCCCGGCCCGGAGCGGCGGCACCCGGACCGGCGCCGGCCCCCGCACACTGAGCCCGTCCGAACCCGGACCCCCCGGCGAGCATCGGACCAGACGTGACCACCAGATGAGCGCCGCCCGACCGGTCAGCCCGAGCCGCCGCCGGGCGCTGACCGGCCTGGCCGGGGTGGCGGGCCTCGCCGGGGTCGCCGCGGTCGCCGCCGCCTGCAGTCC
>CAXSIB010000538.1:0-2513 GCA_964237095.1 uncultured Actinomycetales bacterium | reverse complement strand
GCCGTGCCGGTCGCGGTCCGGGTCATCCGGACCCGGCGGCGTGCCCGGACCTGAGCGCCGCGCGCCGCCGGTGCTCCCGGCCGAGGCGCCGCGGGGGGCCGCCCGCCGGCGGGGTCGTCCCCGATCCGACGGCGGGTGCCGCCCGGGGCCCCCGCTGGGAGAGACTGGAGCCGCGGGACGCACCCGCGCGTGACCACCCACCACCGCCGCATTGCCGCCCGCGCACCGCTCGCACCACCGCCTGCACCACCGCCACCGCCCGCCGGCCGGCAGGACGACCTGCCAGGAGGACCTCACCGTGACCTCTGTCGCTGACCGTCCCGGCACCCCGGGCATCTCCGGCGGTACCGACGCCGACCCCGAGGAGACCGGGGAGTGGCTGGACTCCCTGCGCGCGCTGACCGCGCACGGCGGCCCCGAACGGGCGTCGTTCGTCCTGCGCCGGGTCCTCGAGGAGGCCGCCCGCGCCGGGGTCACCCTGCCGGGCGCCGGCGGGTCGGGGAGCGCCGGGAGCGGGACCGGCACGGGCGGGTCGGCCGGGGACGCGACCCCCGTCGAGCTGCCCCTCGCGACCGACTTCGTCAACACCATCGCCGTCGCCGACCAGCCCGCCTACCCCGGCGACCTGGAGATCGAGCGGCGGATCCGCAACGCCGTCCGCTGGAACGCCGCGGTCCTCGTCAGCCGGGCCAACCGCCCGGAGATCGGCGTCGGCGGCCACATCGCGACCTTTGCCGGCGCGGCCACCCTGTACGAGGTCGGCCACCAGCACTTCTTCCGCGGCCAGGACGCCCCCGGCGGCGGCGACCAGGTGTTCTTCCAGGGCCACGCCTCCCCCGGCATGTACGCCCGTGCGTTCGTCGAGGGCCGGCTGCCCGAGGAGCGCCTCGACGGGTTCCGGCAGGAGCTGACCCACCTCCCGGGCGGACTGCCGTCCTATCCGCACCCGCGCCTCATGCCGGACTTCTGGCAGTTCCCGACGGTCTCGATGGGCCTCGGCCCGATCAACTCGATCTACCAGGCCCGGTTCAACCGCTACCTGCAGGCGCGCGGGTTCGCCGACACGTCGGAGCAGCGGGTGTGGGCGTTCCTCGGCGACGGGGAGATGGACGAGGTCGAGTCCCTCGGGCCGATCGGGATCGCCGCGCGGGAGAAGCTCGACAACCTGGTCTGGGTCATCAACTGCAACCTGCAGCGCCTCGACGGGCCGGTCCGCGGCAACGGCAAGGTCATGCAGGAGCTCGAGTCGCACTTCCGCGGCGTCGGCTGGCGCGTCATCAAGGTGGTGTGGGGCTCGGACTGGGACCCGCTGCTGGCCGCGCCCGACCAGGTCCGCGACGCCCTCGTCCGGGTGATGAACTCCACGCCCGACGGGCAGATGCAGACCTACTCCGTCGAGCCCGGTTCGGTTCTGCGCGAGCAGTTCTTCGGCAGCGACCCCGCCCTGGCGGAGTTCGCGTCACGGTTCACCGACGTCGAGCTGCGCAACCTCTCCCGCGGCGGGCACGACCCGCTGAAGGTCTACGCGGCCTACGCCGCCGCGGCCCGGGGCGACGGCCGCCCGACGGTGATCCTCGCCCACACGGTGAAGGGCTGGCGCCTGGACACCTTCGCCGGGCGCAACGCCACGCACCAGATGAAGAAGCTGACCGGGACCGACGCCCGCGGCTTCCGCGACATCCTCGACATCCCGATCAGCGACGCCCGCCTCGACGAGAACCCGTACCTGCCGCCGTACTACCGCCCCGCCGACGGCTCGCCGGAGATGCAGTACCTGCAGGACCACCGCGCCGCCCTCGGCGGTCCGGTGCCCCGCCGGAAGGTCGACCCGGTGTCGATCGCGCTGCCCGCGGCCAAGACGTACGCCCAGCTGGCCAAGGGATCCGGGAAGCAGCAGGTCGCGACGACGATGGCCTTCGTGCGCCTGCTGAAGGACATGATGCGGGAGAAGGGCTTCGGGGAGCGGATCGTCCCGATCATCCCGGACGAGGCGCGCACCTTCGGCCTCGACGCCACCTTCGCCACCGCGAAGATCTACAGCCCCAGCGGGCAGAACTACACCCCGGTCGACGCGAGACTGCTGCTCTCCTACCGGGAGTCGAAGACCGGGCAGATCCTGCACGAGGGGATCAACGAGGCCGGTGCGATGGGCTCCTTCGTCGCCGCCGCGACCTCGTACGCGACCCACGGCCAGCCGATGGTGCCGGTGTACCTCTTCTACTCGATGTTCGGTTTCCAGCGGACCGGCGACGGTCTGTGGGCCCTCGTTGACCAGCTGGGACGGGGTTTCCTCATCGGGGCCACCGCCGGGCGCACCACACTGAACGGCGAGGGCCTGCAGCACGAGGACGGCCACTCCCCGCTCATCGCGTCGACCAACCCCGCGTGCGTGTCCTACGACCCGGCGTTCGCCTTCGAGGTCGCCCAGATCACCCGCGACGGGCTCGAGCGGATGTACGCCCCGACCGACGCCCACCCGCACGGCGAGGACGTCTTCTACTACCTGACCCTCT
>CAXSIB010000537.1:0-2522 GCA_964237095.1 uncultured Actinomycetales bacterium | reverse complement strand
CGCCCGAACCCGGGTGGCCCCGGTCGGCGTCCGGCCCGTCCCGCCGGCACGCCGGCGGTCGCGGTCGACGCCGGGTCCGCGCTGCGCGAGGCCATGGCGTTCGGCCGGGTCGCCGACGACGGGACCGTGTTCGTGCGGACCGCCGCCGGCGAGCGGGAGGTCGGCACCTGGGCTCCGGGCGAGACCGACCAGGCGCTGGCGTTCTTCGCCCGCCGGTTCGCGACGCTCGAGACCGAGGTCGAGCTCGCCGAGAGCCGCGCGCGCGCCGGTGCCCTCAGCGCCGACGCGACCACGGCCACCGCCGCCCGCCTGGCCGAGACCCTCGCCACCGCGCAGGTCGTCGGCGACCTCGACGACCTGACCCGGCGGATCGGGGAGCTGCCGGAGCTGGCCCTGGAGCGGCGCGAGCAGCGGCGCACCGAGAAGGCCGCCAACCTCGCCCAGGCCCGCAAGGCCAAGGAGGAGCTGGTCGCCGAGGCCGAGGTGATCGGCCTGTCCGACACCTGGCGGGCCGGACCCGAGCGGCTGCGGGAGCTGTTCGAGATCTGGCAGGGCCTGCCGCGCCTGGACAAGCCGTCCGACGACGCCCTGTGGCACCGCTTCTCCGCGGCCCGCACGACGTTCACCCGGCGCCGCAAGGCCCACTACAACGAGCTCGCCGAGAAGCGGGTCGAGGTCCGGACCGCGAAGCAGCTCCTGATCGCCGAGGCCGAGAAGCTGGCCGAGTCGACCGACTGGGGCCCCACGACCGCCGCCCACCGCGACCTGATGGCCCGGTGGAAGACGGTCGGGAGCGCGTCGAAGGACGACGACGACGCGCTGTGGAACCGCTTCCACACCGCCCGCCAGGCGTTCTTCGACGCCCGCGCGGCGCACGACGAGCTCCGGTCGAGCGGGGAGAAGGACGCGCTGAACGCCCGGCGCGACGTCCTCACCGAGGCCGAGGCGCTCGTCCCGGTCACCGACCTCAAGGCGGCCCGGCGGGCGCTGCGGGTCCTCCGCGAGCGCTGGGACGCGGCCGGTCATGTCCCGCGGGGCGCCACCGGTGGTCTCGACGCGCGCTGGAAGGCCGTGGAGACGGCGATCCAGGGCTCGGAGAAGCAGGAGTGGCGGCGGACCGATCCCGAGGCGGTGCGCCGCGCCGAGCAGGCCGCGACCCAGCTGCGGACCTCGATCGCGAAGCTCGAGGCACAGGCCACCGCCGCGGAGGGTCGCGGCGACGTCCGCGCGGCGACCCAGGCGCGGGAGTCCGCGACCGCCCGCCGCGAGTGGCTGGTCCAGGCCGAACGGGTCCTCACCGAGGCCCGCTGACCGACGCCTGACCGGCCCGGACGCCGTCCGGGCCGGTCACCCGCGCGCCGGGCAGCGCCCGGGCGTTCGATCCACGGCCGACGAGGCCCGGACCGGGCCGGGTGGCGGTCGACCGATTTCTGCCATGGTCACGTTCGACACGAGGTGTGGTCTGGCATCGTCGCTGGTCAGGGCGTTGTCGACGGGATGCCACTCATGGCCGAGGGAGAAAGACGGTCGGGGGCGGGGCGGTCAGGCCGAGGTGTCGTCGCTGTCGAGCAGCGCGGCGAGCCGCGAGGAGCCACCGGGAGCGGCGGTGCCGACCGTGCTCGGGGTGCCGCCGTCGGCGAGCTGGTCGAGCTGGGAACGGAAGTAGACCCGCAGGCGCTCGCGGTACTCCGCCTCGTAGGCCCGCAGCTGCTCGACCTCACCGGTGAGCCGGGTCCGCTCGGCGTCGATGCCGGACAGGGCCTCGGTCCGGTGGGCCGCGACCTCACCCTCGGCGGCGGCCGCCCGGGCCCGGTTCTCGCTGTCCCCGCGGCGCACGTCGGCCTCGAGCCGGCGCGTCTCGGCCTGCAGGCGATCGACCTCGGCCGAGGCGTCGGCGATCCGCCGGCCCGCCTCGGTCTCGGCCGCGGAGCGGGTGCGGGCGGCCTCGTCCTCGGCGAGCTGCAGGACGCGGATGGCCGCGGAGGTGGCCTCGCCCGTCGTCATCAGCGCGGCGCCGGACCCGTTGGACGACCGGGCCGCACCGTCGGACGGGGCGGTCACCGGCGCGGGCGTGGGGGCCGGCGCGGCCGGGGCGGGCGCCGACGTCGTCCGCGGGACGTCGCCCCGGTCGATCAGCACCTTCAGCGAGGACGCGACCTCGTCGAGGAACGAGTCGACCTCGGCCATGTCGTAGCCCTCACGCAGGCGCACCGGGGTGAAGGTCTTGGCCTCGACGTCCTCGGGGGTGAGGTGGTCCTTGACGCTGCCGGGGTTCGTTGCCATCGCTGCCACCTTCGTCAGATCTGTGTCGTCCGGTCGACTGGGTCCGCCGGTCGGCGCCGTGCCCCGGGACGATCCCGTCCCGGTGCCGCCGTGCCCGGCCACCGTTCACGGTAGTGGTCCGCGGCGCGGGGGTGCTTGTCGGCCGGTCGGCCGGCCGGCGGTCGACCGGGTGACCGGCCGCCCGGGGCACCCCGCCCGGGGCACCCCGCCCGGGCTCAGCTGCCGGTGCGGACCGCGAG
>CAXSIB010000536.1:0-2532 GCA_964237095.1 uncultured Actinomycetales bacterium | reverse complement strand
GGCACCCACCACCTCGGGGACGTCGACCACCCCGGGCGCCCGGCGCGCCTGAACCCGGCTCGCCGGTACCGGCGCACCACCCGACGAGGCCCCCGCCACCGTGGCGGGGGCCTCGTCGTCCGCGGCTCGGGCACTCCTCAGCGGGGCGTGGCCGCCCTGAGCGCCGTCTCGTCCAGGCGGGACCGGAACTCCTCGAGGGAGCCGAAGACCTGCGCGGCCCCGGCGTCGCGGAGCTCGGCGTCGGAGAAGCCCCCGGTGCGCACCGCGATCGAGGGCACCCCGGTCCGCTTCGCCGTCTCGATGTCCCAGGTGGAGTCCCCGACCATCACCGCGTCGGCGCCGTCCACCTTGGCCACCGCCACCTCGACGAGGTCCGGGGCCGGCTTGGTGGCCTGGACGTCGGCCGACGTCGTCCACGCCTCGACGAGGTCGCGGGCGCCGATGAGGTCGAGGTGGTGTTCGACCTGGTCGGACTCCCCGCTGGAGGCGAGCACGAGACGGAACCCGCGCCGGCGCACCTCGGCCAGCAGCGCGTGCGCGCCGGCGAGCGGGACGATCTCGCCCAGCATCGGCTGGAACTCCTCGGTCCACGCGCGGCGCAGGTCGTCCCCGTGCGCCGCCTCGGCGTCGTCGCCGGCGAGGGCCCCGACGAGCTGGTCGCCGCCCATGCCGATGTGGCGGTGGATCTCCCACGCGGGCAGGGTGATCCCGAACCGGCGGAACGCCCGGAACCACGCGAGGGTGTGCTGGTAGTTCGTGTCGACCAGGGTGCCGTCCAGGTCGAACACCGCGGTGTCCATCCCCGGATTGTCTCGACACCCCGCCCGGGGCGCCTCTCGTGGCCCCGACCGGACGGGTGGCGCTCAGCCCGCCACGGGCTCGCGTGACGGGTCGAGTGGTGGGGCAGCGGAGGCCGGCTCGGAGCGGCCGGTGGCCCCGCCGCCGCGGTCGGGCCGGTCCCGGTGCACCGACCGGGCGGCGACCGCGAGGGCGACCAGGACGACCGCGGCGGCGAGGGGGTACGGGTTGCCGAGGACGGTCTGCCCCCACGTCCAGTGCAGCTCCGCGGGCCGGCCGACCGGCACCTGCCACCCGGGCCGCAGGTGGGACACGACCGCGAGCCCGGCCGCCGCGGGCACCGCGCCCCGGAAGGGCCGCTCGATCGCCAGGGCCGCGATGGTCGGCACCACCCACACCCAGTGGTGGGGCCAGGAGATCGGGGAGAGCAGGAGACCCGTCAGACCCACGGCGCACACCGCCGACAGGGGCGCCCCGCGGCGGACACAGCCGCGCACGGCCACGGCGGCCACCGCGACGGTGAGCAGGTCGAGGGCGAGGATCACGGCGACCGCCGGGCCGCGGGCGTGGACGAGGCGGTCGGTCAGCCCGGTCCAGCTCTGGTTGCCGACGTAGACCGTCGGCCCGGCCCGGTTGGTGAACACCCGCGACGTCCAGTAGGTGAAGGAGCTGCGCGGGAGCAGGGCCGCCGCCAGCAGCGACGTGGCGACGGTCGCGGCGACCTGCCGGCCGGCGGCGCGCCACTGGCCCGTCACCGCGAAGTAGAGGACGAACACTCCCGGGGTGAGCTTCAGCGACGTCGCCGCCCCGGTGAGCAGCCCCCGCCAGCGGGCCGGCACGAGCAGGGCGTCGACGAGGACGAGCAGCAGCACCAGCAGGTTGATCTGCCCGTAGCCGACGGTCTGGCGCACCGGTTCCAGCCCGGTCGCGACCGCGGTGAGGACGGCCGCCGCGGCGACCGTCGACGACCGCACCCAGCGACCGGCGGCGGCGGCGCGGGTCGCGAGCACGCAGACGACCGGGACGAGCGCGGTGTTGGCGGCGAGCATCACGACCTGCGTCGCGCGCTCGGACAGCAGGGTCGTCCAGCCGAGCACGAGCAGGGCGAACGGCGGGTAGGTGAAGGGCAGCGCGGCGAAGCTGAACCGGAGGCCGTAGACGTCCTGGCCGTGCCGGGCCGCCAGTGCGGCGTCGCGGTAGATGAGGAGGTCCTCGAACGACCGCCCCCAGCCGGTGCCGACCAGCTCCGGGAAGGTCGTCGCCGCCGACCAGGCCGCGAGACCCGCGGCGAGGGCGATCCACAGCACCGGGTGGGCCAGGCCGTGGAATCCCGTCCGACGGCCCCCGGCCACGGTCCGGCGGCGCCGCGTCACCGTCTGGTGCCGCGGGGTCACGGGGCGACGGTACGGCGTCGGTGCACCTCCGCGGCGACGACCAGGTCCTGCCACGCCAGCCCGACGCTCTTGAAGACCCGCGGCCGGTCCGCCGGCGGGCGCACCCGGCCGGCGACGACGTCGGCGAGCGCGACGAGCGCCGCCGGGTCGAGGCGTCCCTCGGCGACGGCGAGGACCACGTCGCCGGCCTCGCGCAGCGCGGTGGCCGGGTCCTCGACGACCACGGTCGCCCGGCCCAGCAGCGCCCCCGGGAGCTCGCGGCGGTGCGGCTCGTGCGACCCGACAGCGACCACGCAGGCGTGGTCGGCCACCTGGCCGGCGGCCAGCAGCGGCTCGGCCG
>CAXSIB010000535.1:0-2533 GCA_964237095.1 uncultured Actinomycetales bacterium | reverse complement strand
CCGCGTCGGCCCCGGGGAGCCGCTGCCGGTCCGCGCCGCCGCGGTGGCCGCGTTCGGCGAGGCCGTCGGCGCCGGGTCCGTGCCCGCCGGTGGGCTGGCGCCCGCGACGATGGTCGTGGCGGTGGCGCTGGGTGCCGAGGGCGGTCCCGTGGACCTGCTCGCGCCGCAGGTCAGTGCCGGCAGCGCCGTCGCGGTCGTGCACGGGGACCAGCAGCTCACCGTCCACCGACCGGTCCGGGTCGGGGACCGGCTCCGGTTCGCGTCGACGGTCCGCACGGTCCGGCGGCTCCCCGGCGCAACCGTGGTCGTCGTCGTGACCGACGTCACCGGGATCACCGACCTCTCGGAGGTCGCCGGCGAGCTCGGCGTCCGGGCCACCGGGATCGACGGCGAGGTGGTCGCCGACCTGCAGGCGACCTTCGTGCTCACCGACCCGCCCGCGGCGCCCGACGCCCCGGCGACCCCGTCCGAGAGGACGCCGGCGTGACCGCGGTGGGGACCGGGCCAGCGGTGGGGGCGACGGTGGCCACGCGCACGGTCCACCTGACCCGGACGTCGCTCGTCCGCTACGCGGCGGCGTCGGGGGACTTCAACCCGGTCCACCACTCCGACCACGCGGCCCGCGCCGCCGGGATGGCCGGGGTCCTGGCCCACGGCATGCTCACGATGGGCCTGGCCACCTCGATGGTCACCGACTGGGCCGGCGGTCCCGACACGCTCGTCTCGGTCCGGGTCCGGTTCACCCGCCCGCTGCTGGTCCCCGACGACGGGGTCGGGGCCGACCTGGAGCTCGCCGCGGTCGTGACGTCGGTGTCCGCGGACGGTCTGGTGGGCGTCGACCTGTCCGCCCGGGCGCGCTCCGGCGGAGAGGATCCCGTCGCCGTGCTGGGTCAGGCCCGCGCCGTGCTGCGGCCGCACCCGTGACCGGCCGGGCCTCGCGGTGGTGACGGCCGCCGGGGCGACGAGCCGGACCCTGCTGGCCGCCCACACGACCCTGCAGGTGGGGGGACCCGCCGCCGAGCTCGTGGTCGCCCGGACCCGCGCCGACCTCGTCGACGCGGTGACCGGCGCCGACGCCGCGGGGCAGCCCGTGCTCGTGCTCGGGGGCGGCTCGAACGTGGTGATCGGCGACGCCGGCTTCGACGGGCGGGTCGTGCTGGTCGCCACCCGCGGCATCCGGGTCCCCCTCGACGACGCCTGCGGCGGGGTCCAGGTGCACGTGGCGGCGGGGGAGCCGTGGCCGGAGCTCGTCGACCGGGCCGTCGCCGAGGGCTGGCGTGGGATCGAGGCCCTCGCGGGCATCCCGGGCAGCACGGGTGCGTCCCCGGTCCAGAACATCGGCGCCTACGGCCAGCAGGTCGCCGACACGGTGGAGAGCGTGCTCGTCCTGGACCGCGCCGAGGGCCGGGAGCGGCGGCTGCCGTGGGCCGCCTGTGGGTTCGGGTACCGGACGTCGGTGTTCAAGGAGCACCCGGGCCGGTACGTCGTGCTCGAGGTGGTGTTCACCTTCCGCCCCGGCCACGACGGCGCCCCGGTCCGGTACGCCGAGCTCGCCGCCGCGCTCGGGGTCCCCCTCGGCGGGCGGACGCCGGCCGCGGCCGTCCGCGACGCCGTGCTCGCGCTGCGCCGGGGCAAGGGCATGGTGCTCGACCCCGACGACCCCGACACCGCGAGCGCCGGCTCCTTCTTCACCAACCCGGTGCTGCCCGCGGCGGCCGTCCCGGCCGGGGCGCCGGCCTGGATCCAGCCCGACGGCCGGGTCAAGACGAGTGCCGCGTGGCTGATCGAGAACGCCGGCTTCCCGCGCGGCTGGCCCGGGGTCGGTGCCGCGCGGCTGTCGACGAAGCACTCCCTCGCCGTCACCAACCGCGGCGGGGCCACCGCGAGCGACGTCCTCGCCCTCGCGCGGACCCTGCGTGACGGGGTCCGCTCGGCCTACGGGATCACCCTCGAACCCGAGCCGGCGCTGGTCGGCTGCTCCCTCTGACCCGGCCGCCCGTCGCCGACCCCTGACCCGGCCGCCCGGCCGTCACCACGGCGAGGTCGCCCCGGGCAGGTCGAGGACCTCGACGTCGGCGCCGGCCGCGAGGTCGGCCCCGGGCGGGACCAGCGCGAGGCCGTCCGCCAGCGCCGCCCCCCGCAGGTTCGCGGCCCCGTCGTGCCCGGTGGGCAGCGCAGCCGCAGGGGCGCCCGTACCGGTTCCGGTGCCGGCGAACAGGGCCCGCCGGACCGGCACCACCCGGGTGGCCGACGGGTGGGCGCCGAGCGCGGCGACGAGGCGGGCCCGGCCGGGCGGGCGGAGCGGGGCGTCGCGGAGCGCGGCCAGGACCGCGACCCCGACGACCGTGAAGCCGACGAGGGCCGCGAGGGGGTTGCCGGGGAGGCTCAGGACCGGGGTCCCGTCCGGGAGCAGGCTCAGCAGCGTCGGGCGGCCGGGGCGGGTCGCGAGCCCGTCCAGGACGACGGTCGCGCCCGCCGCCGCGAGGGCGGCCCGGACCCCGTCCGCGGGGCCGTCCGCGGTGCCGCCGGTCGT
>CAXSIB010000534.1:0-2533 GCA_964237095.1 uncultured Actinomycetales bacterium | reverse complement strand
AGGTCGGTCATCTGTGGCTGGAGGTCACCGACCACCACGACGGGTCCCGGGCCTTTGTCTACGACGTCGCCGTCACCGCCGGTCTGCGCCGCCGGGGGTACGGCCGGGCGGTGATGGCCGCGGCTGAACAGCAGGCCCGCCGGCGGGGGTGCACCTGCATGGTCCTGTCGGTGTTCGGGACCAACCACGCCGCCCGCGGTCTGTATGACTCCCTCGGCTACCAGCCCACCGAGGACCTCCTGCTCAAGACCCTCCCGCCGGCGGGGTGACCCCGGCGGTACCGGGGCCATCCCACGCGCGGGCCACCCCCAGCTGTCTCAGAAAAGGCGCCTCAGCGCGACGAGTCAGCGGGCGGGTCTACCGCAACACCCCGACCAGGGCCGATGCGCCCAACACGGACGCCGACCAGGTGTACGGCCAGGGATCGGCTACCGGGCACCCCACCCACTCGAGCCGCCACTCACAGCCCTGTCATCGCAGCGACCAGTGGCATCCAGCAGGGTGGTGCCCTTGAGGTGCAGGCACCGCGGTCGGTTGCAAGGCGTGGCCCGCGCGAGCCGCGCCTTGAAGTCGGCCCGGGTCGGGCCGTCCCACCCGGGGCCGCGGAACCAGTCGGCAGGTGCTGGAGGAACAGGCGGTACCCCTCACGAGCAGCGGCCGGCGGACGTACCGCGTGGGCGTCGGCGGAGCCCTGGTCCACAGCCGTCGCCACCTGACGGGGATGCAGGAGGACCGCCGACCACGGCCCGGGGGCAGTGGCGGTGGCGGTGGCGGTGGCGGTGGGATTTGAACCCACGGAGGTTGTTTAGACCTCACACGTTTTCGAGACGTGCTCCTTAGGCCGCTCGGACACGCCACCGCGGCCGAGCATACCGGGCGCCTGCGCAGGTCCCGGCGCCTGCGGCGGGGTCGCCGGCCGGGACGCCAGGATGGCCCGATGGTCCCCTCCCTCGGTGTCGTGTTCCGTCCCGAAGTCCCCCCGGAGCGCCTGCGGGCGGTCGCGCGGATCGCCGACGAGGGCGGGCTCGACGAGCTGTGGCTGTGGGAGGACTGCTTCAAGGAGAGCGGGATCGCCGCGGCGGCCGCGGCGCTGGCGTGGACCGCGCACGTCCAGGTGGGGGTCGGGCTGCTGCCGGTCCCGCTGCGCAACGTGGCGCTGACCGCGATGGAGATCGCGACGATGACCCGGCTGTTCCCGGGCCGCTTCCGGGTCGGCATCGGGCACGGCGTCCAGGAGTGGATGACCCAGGTGGGCGCCCGGGTGCCGTCGCCGCTGACGCTGCTGCGCGAGTACGCGGTGGCGCTGCGGTCGCTGCTGCACGGGGAGACCGTCACCACCGACGGGCGGTTCGTCCACCTCGAGGCCGTCGCGCTGGACTGGCCGCCGACGCAGACCGGCCCGGCGCCGCGGATCCTGGCCGGCGCGGTCGGGCCGAAGACGCTCGCGCTGTCGGGCGAGGTGGCCGACGGCACGATCATGGTCGGCGGCACCACCCCGGACCAGGTCCGCGAGGCCCGCCGGGCCATCGACGCCGGCCGCGCCGCCGGCGGGCGGACCGACCCGCACAGCCTCACCGTCTTCCTGATCGCCGCCACCGGTCCCGACGCCGCCGACCGCCTGGCGAGGGAGCTCACGATGTGGCCGGTCGACACCGCCGCGGACGTCGCGGTCGCGGGCGACGCCGCCGCGGTGGCCGCCGCCGTGGCCCGCTGGGCCGACGCCGGGGTCGACAGCGTGGTGCTCCAGCCCACCGCCGACGAGCCCGACCTCGAGGGCTTCGTCCGCTTCACCGCCCAGGAGGTCCGGCCGCTGCTCGGCTGAACGGTGCGGGCGGTCCCAGGCTTGGCCGCCGGCCGGCGAGTGGCGTGATCTGCCCGCTGAGCGGGTGTTTCACGCCACTCGGCGACGGGCGGATCAGCGGCGGTCGGCGAAGAACGCGCGCAGGAGCTCGGCGGACTCGGCGGCGAGCACCCCGCCGACCACCTCCGGGCGGTGGAGCAGCGCCCGGTCGCGAACCAGGTCCCACACCGATCCGACGGCGCCGGCGCGCTCGTCCCACGCCCCGAAGACGAGCCGGTCGACCCGGGCGGCGACGAGGGCGCCCGCGCACATCACGCAGGGCTCGAGGGTCACGACGAGCGTCGCCCCGGCGAGCCGCCACCTCCCGGTGGCGGCCGCCGCGGCGCGCAGGGCGACCACCTCGGCGTGGGCGGTCGGGTCGGCGTCGGCCTCGCGCGCGTTGCGTCCCGTCCCGAGCACGGCGCCGGCCGTGTCGAGCACGACGGCCCCCACCGGGACGTCCCCCGTCGGCAGGCACCCGGCCGCCTCGGCGAGCGCCAGCCGCATGGCGCGCTCGAAGCCGGACCCCGGCCGCGGAGACGACGTCGACGAACCGGACGACGCCGACGCCCCTGCGGACGCTGCGGCCGCCGGTGGCTGCTCAGACGTCGAGGGCGTCCAGCGCACGCACGACGAGCGCGGCGATCCCGAGGGAGTCACCGATCTCCTCGACCATCTCCTCCGGGTCGGAGT
>CAXSIB010000533.1:0-2535 GCA_964237095.1 uncultured Actinomycetales bacterium | reverse complement strand
GCATCGCGTAGAACTCGCCCAGGAGCATCAGCTGGTTGCGAGCGGTCGCGTACCGGTCGAGGGCCTCCCGGTCCGGGGAGCCGTCGCCGAGGACGGGCCGCAGGGGGAACGGGGTCCCCGCCGCCGCCCGCCGGGCGAGCTCGTCGGCCAGCGGGCGGTCCGGAGCGGTGACGGTGAACCCCGCGGCGTAGGAGAGCGTCCCCCGCTCACCCACCCCGGGCCAGGGCGGCGCCCCGGCCGGGTCGACCGCCCAGGGCCGGCTCGACCCGGCCGGGAGGGCCAGTTCCGGCGACAGGTCCGGCCACGCCCCCGCGACCCACGGCCCCGGCGCGAGCGGCCCGACCGTCCGCGGCGGCGGCTCGGTGCGGGCGCCCATGAGCCAGCCGCCGGCGTCGGTGCACATCGCGAGCATGGCGTCGGCGACGTCGTCGTTGTAGGTCTGGTCACCGGTGAGGAACAGCTGGTGGGGACGGGCCGCGGCGAACTCCCGGTCGCCCGTCCCGCGGCGGGCGGCGGCGAGCAGGGAGTCCAGCACGGGCAGCGCGTCGACGGACTCCCCGTGGGCCTTCCGGCAGGAGGTGTGGACGAGCCGCACGCCGGCGAGCTCGCGGGGCGGCAGCACGAAGCTCGGCAGGACGTCCTCCGACCCGGCCGCGCCGCCGGCGTACACGAGGGTGGCCAGGGTCCCCGTCCCGAGCGCGGCGGCGAAGTTGGCCGGTCCCGGGCCTGCGACGGACGCGAACTCGAGGAGGTAGGAGTAGCCGACCCCGGCCTCCAGTGGGTCCGCGGTGACGGTCGCGGTCGCGGCCAGCAGGTGGAGGCGCTCCCCGACCTCGACGGTGGCCTGCCCGCCGTTGGACGCGACCACGGTCGTCCCCCGGAACACGGTGAGGGTGACGGTGTCCGCGGCGGTCAGGGCCACCCACACCGTCGCGGCGGCCGGGTCGACCCGGCGGACGACCGGTCCGGCGACGACCAGCGGGATGCGGTCCGCGCGCGTTCCGAGCGGCGTCCACGCCGCGGCCTCGGGGGGCATGTCGATCACGTCTCCTGTCCGTCCACCGCTGGTCGACGCCCAGCGGACCACGCGGCGGGGCTCGACGCGACGCCGGCGGGGCCCCCACACCCTCGGCGATCCGCGTCGAGGCCGCGCGCCAGCGCGTCGAACCCGGCAGCGGCGGTCGGTCGCGCGTCGACCGCACCGTCGCGACGTCGGTCCGTGTCGTCGTGTCCCCACCGCGTCCCTCCGCTGCGCCGGGTGGCCCACCCGAGACCGTGGGGCGCCGCCGACGGCCGCCGGTGCGGGGACCGCCCGCCGGAGACGCGCGGGCGTCCGACGCCGACAGGCGGCTGCGGCAGGATCGGGGGCGTGACCACCGCCGGAGTCGAGGACCTGAACACCCGGGTGTCGAGGGCGGGGCTGGCGCGCCTCGTCGTCGGCTTCGACGGGGGCGAGGCCGCCAACGACGCCCTCGACCTCGCGACCGCGCTGGTCGCGCACTCCGGCGGCGAGCTGGTGATCGTCCTGTGCGACGCCGCCAACGCCCTCGCCGACATCTCCTTCGACTCGGCGCTGACCGACGCCACCAACGCCGACGGGCTCGCCAGCGTGGTGCAGACCGACCTCGAGGGCCGGTTCGAGGGCACCGGCGTCCGCTGGCGGCTCGAGCGGCGCGAGGGCGGGGCCGCCGACGAGCTCGCCGCGGTCGCCGCCGAGGTCGACGCGGACGCGATCGTCGTCGGGCGGTCCGCGTCGCGCTTCCCCCGCTCGGTCCTGGGCTCGGTGGCGGCCCACCTCACCCGCCACGCCGAGCACCCGGTCCTCGTCGTCCCCTGACCCCGGCGGTCACGCCGGCCCGTGCCGGCGCCCGGTCCCGGCCCCGCCGTCGGTCACCTCCGGCCGGACGCCATACGGTCGACCGGGTGACGACGACGCAGCCGCCCCCCGGCCCGCCCGCCCCGGCGGCCCACCCCACGAGCCGGTTCTGGGAGGCGATCGCGCCGGGCAGCTCCCGCGAGGCACCCCGGGCGTGGACCGCCTCCACGACCGCGGCGCGCCGCAGCCTCGACGGGGTGTGGCGGTTCCAGCTCTCGGCGTCCCCGCTGCGGGCCATGCCGGAGCCGCGGCTCGCGGACCCCGACCTCGACGACTCCGACGCCGCGGGCTGGCGGGCGCTGCCGGTGCCGTCGAGCTGGTCGATGCACCTCGGATTCGACGGCACCAGCGACCCGGCCTACACGAACGTCGTCTACCCGTTCCCCCTCGACGTCCCCCACGTCCCGGACGAGAACCCCACCGGTGACCACCGCCTCGCCTTCGACCTGACCTCGGAGTGGGTCGACACGTCGAGCGCCCGGACGGTGCTGCGCTTCGACGGGGTCGACTCCTGCTTCTCGGTCTGGCTGAACGGCCACCACCTCGGCTGGGGTGCCGGGAGCCGGCTGCCCACCGAGTTCGACGTGTCCCACGCCGTCCGCGCCCACCGCAACGTGCTCGCCGTCCGGGTCGTGCAGTTCAGCGTGGGCAGCTACTGC
>CAXSIB010000532.1:0-2540 GCA_964237095.1 uncultured Actinomycetales bacterium | reverse complement strand
CTGCAGGGCGCGGTCGCGGAGGCCTACGCGGCCGGATACCTCGGGAAGGACATCCTCGGCTCGGGCTTCGACCTCGACGTGGTCGTGCACGCCGGTGCCGGGGCGTACATCTGCGGCGAGGAGACCGCGCTGCTGGACTCCCTCGAGGGCCGGCGCGGCCAACCGCGGCTGCGCCCCCCGTTCCCGGCGATCGCCGGGCTGTACGCCTGCCCGACGGTGATCAACAACGTCGAGTCCATCGCCAGCGTGCCGGCGATCATCAGCCGGGGTGTGGACTGGTTCTCGGGCCTGGGCACCGAGAAGAGCAAGGGGTTCACCCTCTACTCCCTGTCCGGGCACGTCGTCGGTCCCGGCCAGTACGAGGCGCCGCTCGGGATCACCCTGCGCCAGCTGCTCGACATGAGCGGCGGCGTGCGCGCCGGGCACACCCTGAAGTTCTGGACGCCGGGCGGCTCCTCGACGCCGCTGTTCACCCCCGAGCACCTGGACGTGGCGCTGGACTACGAGGGCGTGGCCGCGGCGGGCTCGATGCTCGGGACGAAAGCCCTGCAGGTGTTCGACGAGACCACCTCGGTGGTCCGGGCGGTCCTGCGGTGGACCGAGTTCTACAAGCACGAGTCCTGCGGCAAGTGCACGCCGTGCCGCGAGGGGACCTACTGGCTCGTCCAGATCCTGCAGCGCCTGGAGGCCGGGCGCGGTGAGCCCGGCGACGTCGACCTGCTCCTCGACATCTGCGACAACGTGGCCGGGCGGTCGTTCTGCGCGCTCGGTGACGCGGCCGCGACCCCCATCCAGTCCGGCATCCAGTTCTTCCGCGAGGAGTTCGAGGCCGGCCTGCACACCCCCGCGTGGGAGCTGTTCCCCTACGAGGCCAGCGCGATCGTCCCGACCGGCCGCTGGACGGCCCGTCACGGGCGCACCGTCGCCGCGACCTTCGGCGGGACCAGCGGGGTCCCGGACACCGACGGCCCCGACGCCGCCGACCCCACCGCCCGCACCACCCACGGACACCCGGTGTCCGCGGCCCCTGTCTCCTCGACCGTGGGCGCCGGTGCGCCCGGAGCCGCCTGATGACGATCACCTCCCCCCGCCGTCCCGACGAGGTGGCGAAGACCGACCTGGTCAGCGTCACCATCGACGGGATCCAGACCGAGGTGCCCAAGGGCACGCTCGTGATCCGGGCCGCGGAGGAGCTCGGGATCGCGATCCCGCGCTTCTGTGACCACCCGCTGCTCGACCCGGTCGGGGCCTGCCGCCAGTGCCTGGTGGAGATCCCCGACATGGGCAACGGCCGCGGGATGCCGAAGCCGCAGGCGAGCTGCACCCTCACGGTGATGCCGGGCATGGTGGTGAACACCCAGCTGTCCTCGCCCGTCGCGGACAAGGCCCAGCACGGGGTGATGGAGCTGCTGCTCGTCAACCACCCGCTGGACTGCCCGATCTGCGACAAGGGCGGGGAGTGCCCGCTGCAGAACCAGGCGCTGTCCAACGGCCGCGCCGAGAGCCGCTTCCTGCACGAGGCCAAGCGGACGTACCCGAAGCCGCTGGCGATCTCCTCCGAGGTCCTGCTCGACCGCGAGCGCTGCATCCTGTGTGCGCGGTGCACCCGGTTCTCCCAGCAGATCGCGGGGGACCCGTTCATCGAGCTGCTCGAGCGCGGGGCGCTGCAGCAGGTGGGCGTCGACGAGGACAAGGACTTCGAGAGCTACTTCTCGGGCAACACCATCCAGATCTGCCCGGTCGGCGCCCTCACCAGTGCCGCCTACCGGTTCCGGTCGCGCCCCTACGACCTGGTGTCGGTGCCGACCACCTGCGAGCACTGCGCCGCGGGCTGCTCGATGCGCACCGACGTCCGCCGCCAAAAGGTGCAGCGCCGCCTCGCCGGGAACGACCCGGAGGTCAACGAGGAGTGGAACTGCGACAAGGGCCGGTTCGCGTTCGCCTACGCCGACGGCCCGGACCGCCTGACCCACCCCCTCGTCCGCGACGCGGCCAGCGGTGAGCTCGTCCCGGCGTCCTGGCCCGAGGCCCTCGACGTGGCCGCCCGCGGTCTCGCCGCGGCGGCCGGGCACGGCGACGGGAAGGGGGCCGCGGTGCTGCTCGGCGGCCGGCACACCCTCGAGGACGCCTACGCCTACGCGAAGTTCGCCCGGGTGGCCCTCGGCACGAACGACGTCGACTTCCGGGCCCGGCCCAGCTCGGCGGAGGAGGCGGACTTCCTCGCCGCCGCCGTCGCGGGCACCGGGCTCGGGGTCACCTACACCGAGCTCGAGCACGCCCCCGCGGTCCTGCTCGCCGGCCTCGAGCCGGAGGAGGAGGCCGGGGTCCTCTACCTGCGCCTGCGCAAGGCCCACAACGTCCACGGCCAGCAGCTGTTCGCGCTCGCGCCGTTCGCGACCGCCGGCCTCAGCCGGGCCGGCGGCCACCTGCTGGTGACCGCCCCCGGCGCCGAGGCCCTGCGCCTGGACGCGCTCGCCACGGCCATGTCGGCGGGGGACTCCGTCGAGGGGCTGCCGACCTCCCTCGCGGCGGCGGTGACC
>CAXSIB010000531.1:0-2545 GCA_964237095.1 uncultured Actinomycetales bacterium | reverse complement strand
GCCGGAACAGCACGGCGTCGGCGAGGAACACCGTCGCCACGACGGCGGCCGGGAGGATGTACACGAAGAACTGCTCGTTCAGCGTCCCGACCCCGACGATGTACGCCGCGAACGCGTAGCTGGTGGTGAGCCAGGCGGTGAGGAAGTTCCCGGCCGGGCTGTTACGCCGCGCCCACAGCCAGCACAGGGCGACCGCGCCGAGCGCGAGCATCGCGTAGCTGCTCGCGTACTGGGACACCGACTGCCGGACCGCGTCGGTGAACGACGCTCCCGGCCGGTTCCAGCCGGAGATCTGGATCAGCCCGACGAGACGCTGGAGGGTGGCCGTCTGGATGTCGACGAAGGAGCCGGTCAGCCCGAGCTCCACGGCCCAGAGCAGGTACAGCAGCCAGAACGCCAGCCCGAGCCCGAGGGCGCCCAGGGCCCGCCGGACCTGGCGGCGGTCGCGCTCGAGCAGGGAGAACACCAGCGGGGCGAGCAGCAGGAAGACCGTGATCTCCTTGGTCAGCAGGGCCATCCCGCTGGCGAGCCCGACCGCGGACACGTAGGTGAGCGTCCGCCGGTCCCGCAGGGTCCACGCCAGGTGCAGGGCCACCAGCGACAGCAGGAGCGCGAACGGCTCGATGATCGCCAGGCGGCTGTACCGGAGCAGGATCGGGTCGAGGGCGGACACCGCCGCCACGGCGATGGTCACCACGCGCCGCCGGCCGGGGGAGGCGCCGCCCGCCAGCCGGTACGCCAGCCCCGCGAGCAGCACGACGTCCAGCGCGCCCGTGGCCGCGGACAGGATCCGCGCGGTGTGCACGGCGTCGAGGAGGGGGACGTCCACCCGGCCGGTCAGGTGCGCCCACACCGCCTGCGCCAGGTAGGACAGCGGCGGGTGCACGAACATCGGCTGGTTGGTCCAGGTCAGGTGCCAGCCCGTGGCGATGTTGTGCGCGGCCTGGGTGTAGACGACCTCGTCGTAGACGTCGTCCGGGCTGACCGTGACGTTGGTCAGCATCGCGACGGCGGCGAACACGCCGCAGACGACGAAGAGCAGCCGGTCCGGCCGGCGGTCGGGTCGGCCCGGGGCGGGAGCCGCCAGCGACGGTGGTGGCCGGCTGGCGATCACCGCCATGACGTCTCCTGCCTGCTGTGGTCGACCCCGCCGGTCCGTGGACCGCGGGGTGGCCAGCCACGCCGTTGCGTCTGATCCGGTGGACGGGTGTGCCGAACGGGGTCGACGGTAGCCGACCACGCCGAGATCGCCCGAGCGCGATGCTCGTTCACGGACGGTCACTGGTTTGCTGATGGCTCCGCGGCGGCCAACCGTTCGGATGGGGTTCGCACCCGGGCCCGACGAGGACGGGCCCCTCGGACCGGACCTATGCGCGTCCGATCGGTCGAACGTGGGGATCACCGATTGTGATCTTCCCAGCGGGCTTCCCGCCGTCCTGGCGGCGATCGACGCCTACGCACCGTGGAGGATCGGCCACGACATGCCGCCGCCCGCGAGCGGTCGTGCGCCCGGCGTGCGGGCGGACGGATGTCAGCCGTCATCCACCCGCGGGACGCCGCCACCGCGGACCGGCCCGCGGTCCGGGGGCGCCCGGACGGCGCGGCGACGGTGCGTCACGGTGGGGCCGCTTCTGCTTGCGGGCCACCGGAGGGCGCGGTACACCTGTGTCGTCAGGGCGACGTGGCCGACACACCTGCAGTCCACCGCCCGTCCGGCCCTGCGCTCCTGACGATCGCCCGGCCTCGTCGCTCCGTCCCCCTCGTGGCCGGAGGACCGTCCAGTTCGGCGCTGTCGCCGGTTCCAGCCCCGGCAGGCTGTGCGTCCGAGGACGACGCTCCGTGCTGCCGGTCCACCCGACACCCCAGCCACCCCAGAGCCCCTGTCATGCAGTCCGTCCGACCACCGGGGTTCGGCTGGAACCGATGCGATCGGAGGAGCACGTTGCCCACCTCGGTCAGGCCCCGCCCGTCTCTCGTGGTCCCGCTCCCGGGGGCCGCCCGCCACGCCCGGCCCGTCGCCGCCACCCGCGACCCGGCACGCCCCGGGGCGCAGTCGTGACCGCTGACGTGATCGCGGAGGCCGAACGGATCCTGTCCGCGCCGGAACGGGCGCTGGAGGACCGGCTCGCGGGCCGCCGTGCCGGCCGGCCGCCGCTGGACGTGCTCATCGTCGCCTCCGAGGCCCCGCCGATCGTCTCCGGGATCTCGCGGTGCATCGACCGCCTCGACCGGGGGCTGCGCGAGCGCGGGGCGACGGTCGACGTCGTGTCCGCGGTCCAGATGAAGCGGCTCAAGGTCGGGGAGTGGCGGTTCAGCAGCTTCCTCGCCCACTGGCCGGCCCTCGCCCGCCGGCTGCGCTCGGTCGACATCGTCAACGTGCACGGGCCCGTCCCGACGATGAGCGACCTGTTCCTGCGTCTCGTCGACACCCTGCCGTCCCACAGCCGCCCGGCGGTCGTCTACACCTACCACTCACCGATCGAGATCGCTGGCGTGCAGACCCTGTCGCGGGCCTACAACTCCGTCCACGGCGGTCTCGCGCGCC
>CAXSIB010000530.1:0-2552 GCA_964237095.1 uncultured Actinomycetales bacterium | reverse complement strand
TCACCCACGTCACCGGTCCTGCCCGTCTCACCCACCCCGGCCCCGGCCACCGGCGCGGAGGGACGGTTCGACCCGGACAGCCGGCTCCAGGAGCTCCGACTCGCCTCCTGAGCGGCGGACCAGGACCGGCCGGTCCGCACCCGGCCCGCTCAGGTGTCGGGGCCGGACCCGCTCGGGCCGAGCGCGCGCACCAGCCGGGCCGGGACACCGGCGTACAGCGAGTCCGGCGCACAGTCCCGCGTCACCACGGCTCCGGCCGCGACGACACAGCCCCGCCCGACGGTGACCCCGGGGAGGATGGTCACCCCGGCGCCGATCCAGCAGCCGTCCCCGATCGAGATCGGCCGGCGCTCGACCGGACCCGCGCGGCGACCGGACGGGCCCACGCCGTGGCCGGAGGTCAGGAGCAGGGTCCGCATGCCGATCGCGCAGTCCCGCCCGATCGAGATGCCGCCGGCCGAGTCGAAGAACACCTCGGCGTTCACGAACGAGCCGTCGCCGATCACGATGTCGGTGCTGCCGAAGTAGCAGTGGTCGTAGAGGGAGACGGCCCCGAGCCGGATGCCGGTCCGCCGCAGCGCGCGGACCCGCAGCGCGGGGGGCAGGAGGTCACTGCCGAGCACGGAGTTGCGGTAGAAGCGCCGCCACACGCCCACGGCATCCGCTCGGCTGACTCCCAGCACGGCGACCCCCGGGGCGTGGACGAGGCGGACGAGTGGTGAAGCTAACACAGCGGTCGGCTTCCGGGACGAGCCCCGCGAGGTCGGCCGGCGTGCTCGGCCGGCCTCACGGGACGGCCCGCCGCCGCGCGCGCCCAGCTGGTGCAGGGGCTCAGCTGCCGTAGGTGAACTGGTCGGCGGCGATCTTGTTGCTCGACCCGGCGGCGGTGGTGGCGATGACGTTGTGCCAGCTGGTGCCGGCCGGGGTGGTCAGGGTGCAGGTGGTCGAGCTGGGGCAGGAGACGTTCGTCGCCGGGTAGTTGCCGACGAAGATCGACGTGACGCCCGTGAGGTTCTGGCCGGTGACGGTGACGCGCGTGCCGCCGGCGGCCGGGCCGGTCGTCGGCGAGAGCCCGGTGACGGCCGGCAGCGGGGCGGCCGTCGCGGTGGCGGTCGGGGTGGGGCTCGCGGTGGCCGCGGGCTGGCCGTAGCTCGCCGGCAGGGCCTGCATGCCCGCCCAGGGGAAGTTCGACATGATCGTGTACGAGGGCTTCCCGCCCATCAGCGCGCCCCACGGGTTGGTCCCGGTGGCGTTGGCCACGGCGTTGCCGCTCTCGGTCTCCACCGACACGCCGCCGGCGTAGTCGGTGACGAAGAAGCCGTACGTCTGGGCGGCGACCGCGATCATCTTCCCGATCGGGCTGAGGTTCAGCCTGCTCACGTCGATCGACGGGTCGAGGCGCAGGTGCGTGCCCTCGCTGATGATCCCGGTGCTCGACGCCTGACCGTCGGACCGCTGCGCGGGCCAGGAGAACACCGAGCCCGGAGCGGCGTTCGGGATCTCGAGGGAGAGCGCGTGGTTGATGGAGCCGCTCTCCACGTCCCGGATGGTGATGGCCCCGCCCTCGCTGGACAGGCCGGTCGCCGTCGCACCGAGGCCGTTGGGGAAGTAGCCCGGGCTCGTCGACGCCCCGCTGATGACCCCGCCCCAGCAGGCGTGCCACCCGTCGCTCTGGTGGTTGGCCTTCCAGAAGCTCCACACCTCGTCGGTCGACGGGGAGTAGATGGCCATCGATGCGTCGGTGCCCGTGGCCGGGACGGCGTTCGCCGGGATCGGGACGTTGACGAACGCACCGCCCGGGCCGAAGAGGCCGGCGGGGGTGTATCCCTTGTGCTGGCAGTCGTCGAACACGACGTTGGAGAGCGCGGTCCCGGCCGGTGCGCTGATGAGGCTCTCGTTGGACTGCCACACGTTGAACGCCGCGGTCCCGCTGTAGTACGCGGCGACCTGGCTGGTGAGGTCGTTCACCTGGGCCGCCGAGTCGGCTGCGAGCGGCGCCCCGGTCACCGGGGTCTCCCAGACGCTGGTCGGCCCGAAGTAGCCGCCGACCGGGGCGACCAGGTCGCCGTAGCTGTCCAGGGGCTGCGCGGACGCCGAGGCGGCGGCCTTCACGGTCGGCTTGGCGGTGATGGTGGCGGTGGCGGTGGCCGTGGGGGTGGGGGTCTTCGTCGCGGTGGCGGTCGCCTTGGCGGTTCCCGTGGCGGTGGCGGTGGCCACCGCGGCGCGGACGGTCGCGGCGCCGGCGGAGGTCACGCCGGCGGTGACGGCGGCGGCGCTGAGGACCATCGTCGCGACCGCGACGGTGGTGCCCAGGCTCTTCAGGTGGGTGCGGTTCATCAGGGTCTCCGGATCAGCTCGTGCATCAGCAGCTCGTACCTCAGGTGGTGAGGACGAACCTGCCGTGGTCGACCTGACCGGTGCATGAGAGCCGGGGGGACCGGGGCACCGGTCGCCGCGGACCTCAGGTCGGCGTCACCTCCGGCCCGACCGGTCTCCGGTGGCAGCCGCGGCAGTCCTCCGGGAGCTCTCCCGCACAGGGCCTGCACAGGTCC
>CAXSIB010000529.1:0-2555 GCA_964237095.1 uncultured Actinomycetales bacterium | reverse complement strand
CCGCCCCGGCGACGCGGTGCAGGCGGCCGCGGGTGTGACCTGGCACGCCCGCCCGGGGGACACCGTCCGCGGTGGGCAGCCGCTGTTCACCCTGCACACCGACACCCCGGAGCGGTTCGCGGCGGCCCGCGCGGCTCTCGTCGATGCCGTCGCCGTCGCCCCGCCCGGGTCGGCCCCCGCACCGGCGCCCCTGGTCCTCGACCGCCTCGACGGGGGCGCCCCGGCCTGAGCCCGAGGTGAGGCGTGGCCGGTCGCCGCGCGTGACTGTGCACCGGCGTCCCGGCGTCCCGGCGAACGGGCCGGACGGTGCGACAGTGGGCCATCTCGGCGTCAGCGACGCCTCCGGGTCGTCCTCGGATGCCCGAGCCGGGTGTCCGCCCGGGCCGTGGTCCTCCCCCCGCAGCCGGCCGCGACCGGGCAGCTCGGAGGTGTCCGATGGCGCAGCAGAGCCCTGAGGGACAGCACAGCCCTGACGAACAGCACAGCCCTGACGATCAGCACAGCCCTGGTGACCAGCCCGGCCCCGGTCCGCCGGCGGTCGCGATCGACGGGGAGACCCGGCTGCACGGGCGCCGCGTGCTGGCGGCCGCCCGCACCGGCGCCCGGGTCGAGATCCACCTGCTGGCGGCGTCGGGGGAGCGGGTCGACCCGTTCGCGGACCTCGCCGTGGCCGAGGGGGTCGTCGGGAGAGGAGCACGGGCAGTCCTGCCGGGCGCACCTGGCGCACCGAGCCCGTCGGTCCGCCTCGTGCCGGCTCCGGTCGGCCCCCTGCCGCAGGTGTTCGTCTTCACCTTCGCGACGCCGGACGACGCCGCCGCGGAGCTCGTCGTCGTCGACCACTGGGGACGGCACGGGATCCTCGTCGAGGCCTGGACGTCCGGTCTCGACCAGGCGGCCGTCCTGTGGGACCCGGCGACCGGCGTCACCACCGGGGTCCGGCTCCCGCTCGGCACCTGACACGGGGCGGAGTCCCCACCTCGACAGGTGATCGAGAATTCACCTGTCCTTGACACGTGACTTTCAAGTCACCTATAGTCGCTCACATGGACGAGGTCTTCCGGGCCCTCGCGGACCCCACCCGGCGGGAGATCCTCGACGAGCTGTTCCGGGAGGACGGGCAGACCCTCACCGGGCTCGCCGGCCGGTTCCCCATGACCCGCTTCGGGGTGATGAAACACCTGCAGCTGCTGGCCGACGCGGGCCTCGTCGTCACCCGCCGGCGGGGGCGGGAGAAGCTGCACTTCCTCAACCCGGTGCCGATCCGCGAGGTCCACGACCGCTGGGTCGGCAAGTACGCCGAACCGTGGGTCGCCGGTCTGAGCGACCTCAAGAGCCGACTGGAGAAGACGATGGAGAAGGTCTACGAGATCTACATCCGCACCACCCCGGAGCGCCTGTGGGCGGCGATCACCGACCGCGAGACCATCGCGGAGTTCCAGTTCGGCAACCACGCCGACTCCGAGTGGACACCGGGGTCGCGCGTCGAGATGAGCAACCCGCGCTCGCCCGGGCTCCTCGGGGAGGGCGTCGTCCTGGAGGCCGACCCACCCCGCCGACTGGTGCTGACCATGCTCGCGATGTGGGGCGACGACGTGCGCGGCGAGGGCACGACGCGGATCACCTGGGAGATCGAGCAGGTGCAGGACTCCTGCCGCCTCGTCGTCACCCACGACCAGCTCCGCGACGGGGCGAACGAGCAGCTGTACGGCGGCTGGCCGATGATCCTGTCCGGGCTGAAGACCTGGCTCGAGACCGGCGAGGTGCTCACCACTCCCGGGTCGCTCCTGTACCGCTGAGGGACGCGCGTCGGAAAGCGCGGGTCGGAGGTCAGCCGGGCGAACAGCCGGCGCGTCGGCGCCGCCTTCGTGTCACCTTCAGTCAATGAGGGCTCGACACACAGTCAACGGTGACCGGACGACCGCTCGTCGCGCCGTCTCACGGAGGGACCACGTCGACGCGACGGGCCGGCCCCGACGTCGTCAGGGCTGGCGGGGCGCCGTCGTCGCGGTGTCGGTCGTGTCGGCGGGGTCGCTGGTGGTCGCGGTCACGGCGCTGGCCGGACCGGCCGTGGTCCCGGCGCAGGCATCGCCGCTGGACCCGGGCATCAGCCTGACGGGGGACCACGACACCCCCTTCTGTACGTCGCCGGCCGCGGTCGCGACCCGCCCGGGCTGGTCGCAGGTGACCTGTGGGCCCGGTCCGCACCAGCTCCTGGTCCCGCCGAACGTGCACGTGCTCGAGGTGGACGCGGCCGGCGCCACCGGTGGCCCGGGAGGTGGCGGGGCGCCCGGCGGGGTCGGCGCCCGGATCCGGGCGTCGCTGCGGGTGTCCCCGGGGCAGCTCCTGGAGGTGGTCAGCGGCACCGCCGGCGCCACGCGGGCCTACTCGGGCGGTGTCAACGGTGGCGGTGACGGGCCCGTCGGCACCGGGGCGACCTCGGGCGGGGGCGGGGGTGGGTCCACCGACGTCCGGGTCGGTGCCGGCGGCGGGGTGTGGACCCGGGTGATCGCCGCGGCGGGCGGCGGCGGGGGCGGTGGCACGGCGAGCGCGAGCGG
>CAXSIB010000528.1:0-2570 GCA_964237095.1 uncultured Actinomycetales bacterium | reverse complement strand
CCGGGCCCCGCTCGCGCTGGCGAACCGGGCCATCGGCGGCCTGCCGGGGACGGCGAAGAAGGACGCGGGCCGGTCGGTCGGCGCCGCCCGCGCGGCGGTCCGCGGGGCGTTGGCCGCACGCCAGGAGGTCCTCGACGCGGAGCGGGACGCCGCGATGCTCGACGCCGAGCGTGTCGACGTGACCCTGCCGCCCGGCCCGGGCTGGGACCGGGGCGCCCGCCACCCCGTCGCGGCGCTGGCCGAGGAGATCGCGGACGTGTTCGTCGCGATGGGCTGGAGCGTCGCGGAGGGTCCCGAGGTCGAGGCCGAGTGGTTCAACTTCGACGCCCTCAACATCGGCCCCGACCACCCCACCCGGACCCTGCAGGACACCCTCTACATCGCCCCGACCGCGGCCGCCGCCGGCGCGGCGGGGGACTCGGGGATCGTCCTGCGGACCCAGACGTCACCCGTCCAGATCCGCTCGATGCTCACCGACCCGCCGCCGCTGTACCGCGTGGTGCCCGGCCGGGTCTTCCGGTCCGACGCCCTCGACGCGACCCACACGCCGGTCTTCCACCAGGTCGAGGGCCTCGCGGTCGACCGCGGGCTGACCATGGCGCACCTGCGGGGCACCCTCGACCACTTCGCGCGGCGCATCCTCGGCCCCGGTGCCCGGACCCGCCTGCGCCCGTCCTACTTCCCGTTCACCGAGCCCTCCGCGGAGATCGACGTCTGGTTCCCCCAGGCGAAGGGCGGGGCCCGGTGGATCGAGTGGGGCGGCTGCGGGGTGGTCAACCCGCGGGTGCTGCGGGCGTGCGGGGTCGACCCGGAGGAGTTCAGCGGGTTCGCGTTCGGCATCGGCATCGACCGGACGCTGATGTTCCGCCACGGCATCGCCGACATGCACGACCTCGTCGAGTCCGACACGCGGTTCGCGCGCTCGTTCACGTCCTGACCCCGCGCCTCCTCCCGACCTCGCGGTCGACGGCCGCCGTCCGTCGCCCGTCCGACCGAGACCGACCGGTCCGGTCGCCCATCCGCCCTGAAGGAGTCCTGCCCGCATGCGTGTTCCCGAGTCCTGGCTGCGCGAGCTGGTCGACGTGCCCGCCGGGGTGACCGTCGAGGACCTCGCGGACCTCGGGGTCACCCGCGGCCTCGAGCTCGAGGAGATCCACCGCCCCGAGGTCGCCGGACCCCTCGTGGTGGGCCGGGTGCTCACCGCCGCGCCGGAGCCGCAGAAGAACGGGAAGACGATCCGCTGGTGCTCGGTCGACGTCGGGGAGGCCGAGCCGCGGGGGATCGTCTGCGGCGCCCCGAACGCCGAGACCGGTGCTCTCGTCGTCGTCTCGCTGCCGGGAGCGGTGCTGCCGGGCGGGTTCGCGATCGCCGCGCGGAAGACCTACGGCCACGTCTCCGACGGCATGATCTGCTCCTCGCGCGAGCTCGGCCTCGGCACCGACCACGACGGGATCCTCCGCCTCGACGGCGCCGAGGCGACCGCAGGCCTCGCTCCCGGCACGGACGCGGTCGCGCTGCTCGGGCTCGGGGAGTCGGTGCTCGACTTCGCGGTCACCCCGGACCGGGGCTACTGCCTGTCCATGCGCGGGGTCGCGCGGGAGATCGCCGGCGCGCTGGGGGTCCCGTTCACCGACCCGGCCCCCGGCCCCGGTCCCGACGACGCCGTCGACGCCGCGACCTCCGACGCGACCGCCGCCGGCCGGTTCCGGCTCGAGGACGCCCGGTGCGCCCGGGTCGCCTCGGTCGAGCTGACCGGCATCGATCCGGCCGCGACCAGCCCTTCCTGGCTCTCCGGCCGGCTCACCGCGGCGGGGGTCCGCCCGATCAGCCTCGTCGTCGACGTCACCAACCTCGTCCTGATGGAGCTGGGCCAGCCCACCCACGCCTACGACGCCGACCGCCTCACCGGCCCCGTCGTCGTCCGGCCCGCCCGGGCGGGGGAGCGCCTGCGCACCCTCGACGGGACCGACCGGACCATGGACGCCACGGACCTGGTGATCGCCGACGACACCGGCCCGGTCGGGCTCGCCGGGGTCATGGGCGGGGAGTCGACCGAGATCGGCCCCACCACGACCCGCGTCCTGCTGGAGTCCGCGAGCTTCGACCCGGTGACCGTCGCCCGGACCGCCCGGCGGCACAAGCTCGGCAGCGAGGCCTCGCGGCGCTTCGAGCGCGGCGTCGACCCGGTCCTGGCGGCCGGGGCGGCGATCCGCGTGGCGGAGCTGCTGGTTCGACTCGCGGGCGCCAGGGTGACGGCCCGCGCCTTCACGGGGCACCCCGCGGCGGACTCCGCGCCGGCGCCGCTGGCCTTCGACCTGACCCTGCCCGAGCGGGTCCTCGGCACGCCGGTGGCCGCCGCCCGGGCCGCGGCCGCGCTGGTCGAGATCGGTGGCCGGGTCACGACCGCGGACGGGGTCGAGCTCGTCGACCCCGCCCACGCCGCGGCGGACCTGACGGCCGGCGCCGGGCCGGTGACCGTCACGCCGCCGACCTGGCGCCCCGACCTCACCGACCCCTACGACCTCGTCGAGGAGGTCGGTCGCGTCGTCGGGTACGACCGGATCCCGTCG
>CAXSIB010000527.1:0-2573 GCA_964237095.1 uncultured Actinomycetales bacterium | reverse complement strand
GCGTGCCCGTGCAGCAGCGGCCCCCACGAGCAGACGAGGTCGACGTACTCGGCGCCGTCGGCGTCGCGGAGGTAGGCCCCGCTGCCGGAGACCATGAACCGCGGGGTGCCCCCGACCGCCCGGAACGCCCGCACCGGGGAGTTCACCCCGCCCGGGGTGACCGCCTGCGCGCGCGCGAACAGGCGCTCGGACTGCGCGGTGGACGTCACGGGGCCACCGTCACACACGTTCCTGGTCCCGCGACCCCGGTCCCGGGAGTCGGGCCGGTCACCGACCTCGTCACGGTCACAGCCCTCGTGACGGTCGCAGACCTCACGACAGTCACAGCGGCCACCGGCCGGCCGCCAGCCAGCCCGCGGCCTCCAGCGCCCAGTAGGTGAGGACGGCGTCGGCGCCGGCGCGGCGGATGCAGGTGAGGGTCTCGGCGATCGCGCGCTCGCGGTCCAGCCAGCCGTGGGCGGCGGCGGCCTCGAGCATCGCGTACTCCCCGGAGATGCAGTACGCGGCGACGGGCACGTCCACGGTGGCGGCGGTGTCGGCGAGCACGTCGAGGTAACCCAGCGCGGGCTTGACCATGACCAGGTCCGCGCCCTGAGCCACGTCGAGCGCGACCTCGCGGACGGCCTCCCGGCGGTTGCCCGGGTCCTGCTGGTAGCTCTTGCGGTCGCCTTCCAGCGACGACGAGACGGCCTCGCGGAACGGCCCGTAGAAGGCCGACGCGTACTTGGCCGCGTACGCCAGCACGATCGTGTCGGTGAACCCGGCGCCGTCCAGGGCCGCCCGGACGACGGCGACCTGGCCGTCCATCATCCCGCTGGGTCCGACCACGGCCGCGCCGGCCGCGGCCTGCGCGACCGCCATCTCGGCGTACCGGACGAGGGTGGCGTCGTTGTCGACCGAGCCGTCGGCGGCGAGGACCCCGCAGTGGCCGTGGTCGGTGAACTCGTCGAGGCAGAGGTCGGCCATCAGCGGGAGCTCGTCGCCCACCTCGGCGGCGACGGCCCGCAGGGCGACGTTGAGGATGCCGTCCGGGTCGGTCGCGCCGGAGCCGACCGCGTCCTTGACCTCCGGCACCCCGAAGACCATGAGCCCGCCGAGGCCCGCGGCGGCCGCCTGGGCCGCGGTCGCGCGGAGGGAGTCCAGGCTGTGCTGGACGACCCCCGGCATGGACGAGATCGGCACCGGCCGGGACGCGCCCTCGCGGACGAACACCGGGAGGATCAGCTGTGCCGGGTCGACGCGGGTCTCGCGGACGAGCCGCCGCAGGGCCGGCGTCCGCCGCAGCCGCCGCGGCCGCACGACGGGCGCGGTCACGGCCCCCCGCGCCACCCCGCCCGGCGCCCCGGGGGACGCGGTCGGGGTCGGGAGGGTCACGGGGTGGGCCGCCGGACGGGGCGGACCGGCCGGGTCCGCGACGGGGGCAGCACCGGCTCCCCCGCGGCGACGAGGGCGGCGCGGCGCGCCAGGGCGAACCCCGCGAGGGCCGACGCGAGCTCCTCCACCGACGGCACCGCCGCGGTGACCGAGCTGACGAGGCCGTGCTCGGCCGCGGTCGCGACCGTCTGCGGCCCGATGCACGCGACGACCGTCGTCGCGTGCGGCTTGCCGGCGATCCCGACGAGGTTGCGGACCGTCGAGGACGAGGTGAACACGACCGCGTCGAAGTCCCCGGTCTTGATCGCCTCGCGGATCTCCGCGGGCGGCGGGGCGGCGCGGACGGTCCGGTACGCGGTGACGTCCTCGACCTCCCAGCCGAGGTCCGCGAGGCCCGCGACGAGGGTGCCGGTCGCGATGTCGGCGCGCGGCAGCAGGACCCGGTCGATCGGGTCGCGGGTCTCGTCGTAGGGCGGGAACTCCTCCAGCAGCCCGGCCGAGGACTGCTCGCCCGTCGGGACCAGGTCCGGCTCGATGCCCCACTCCCGCAGGGCCGCACCGGTCCGCTCGCCGACCGCGGCGATCTTCAGCCCGGACAGGGCCCGGGCGTCGAGGCCGTACTCGGTGAACTTCTCCCGGATCGCGCGCAGCGCGTTCACTGAGGTGAACACGACCCACTCGTAGCGGCCCTCGACGAGCCCGCGGACGGCCTTGTCGACCTGCTGCGGGGTGCGCGGCGCCTCGACGGCGATGGTCGGCACCTCGACCGGGACCGCGCCGAACGAGCGCAGCGCCTCGGTCAGCGGGCCGGCCTGGTCCTTGGTCCGCGGGACCAGCACCTTCCAGCCGAACAGCGGGCGCGCCTCGAACCACGGGTCGGGGTCGATCCGCTCCGCCATCGCGGTCTCCTCGTCGTCGCCCGGCCGGCCGCCGGTCACCCCGCTCCCGCGGCCGGTGCGGGCGTCGGCGCCGGCCCCGGCCACGAGCACCGCGGTGGTGCCGTCGAGGGGACCCACGCAGGTGAGCGCGGCCAGGGTGTCGCGGATGCTCCGCTGGGTGTCCAGCCCCGGGTCGACGGTGAGGATCGCCGGGCGCTGCGGGGTGGCCGCGGCGAGCTGGGCGACCGCCGCGGGCAGCAGGGCCGGGGTCCCCAGGACGACGGCGGTCCGGGCGGCGCCGAGCGACGCCGCCTCCGCGTC
>CAXSIB010000526.1:0-2576 GCA_964237095.1 uncultured Actinomycetales bacterium | reverse complement strand
GACCGCCGCGGTCGCGACGACCACCGGCGCCGACTCGCCGAGCCGGGCCCGGACGTCGAGGGCGAGGGACCGCAGGTCCTCCGCGCGGGTGCCGACGGGGGCGGCGTGCGCGACGAGCCGGACGCCGCCGACGTCGCGGGCGCCCGCCACGAGGTCCGAGGCGCCGGCCAGGACCGCGTCGGTCCGCAGCTTGCGCAGGTCCCGCTCGGCGTCGGCGAGGCGGCTGACGAGGCCTCCGACCCGGTCCGCGAGCGCGTCCGGCTGGGTCCTCAGCGTCGCGCTCAGCTCGTTGACCAGCGCGTGCTCGCGGGACAGGAACCCGAACGCGTCGGCTCCGACGAGGGCCTCCACCCGGCGCACGCCGGAGCCGACCGAGGACTCCCCCAGCAGCGTGACCAGCCCGAGCTGGCCCGAGGTCGCGGTGTGGGTCCCGCCGCACAGCTCCTTCGACCAGTCCGAGATCGACACCATCCGCACGATGTCGGGGTAGCGCTCGCCGAACAGCGCCATCGCCCCGGCCGCCTTCGCCTCGGCGAGGGGCAGCTCGGTCGCGGTGACCGCGAGGTCGTCCGCGACCCGGTCGTTGACCTCGGCCTCGATGCCGCCGAGGACGTCGGTCGGGACCGCCGCGGACCACGAGAAGTCGAACCGCAGCCGGCCGGGGGCGTTCTCCGAGCCCCGCTGGGTCGCGGTCGGGCCGAGGGTGTCGCGCAGGGCCTGGTGGACGAGGTGGGTCGCGGTGTGTGCCCGCGAGACCGCCCGGCGGCGCGCGACGTCGACCGCCGCCGCCGCCGTCTCCCCGACCACGAGCGTGCCGCCGGTGACGACGCCGCGGTGGACGGACAGCCCCGGGACCGGACGCTGGACGTCGTCGACGTCGACCGCGCCCGACGCGGTGGTGAGCGTCCCGCGGTCGGCGAGCTGGCCGCCGGCCTGGGCGTAGAACGGCGTCCGGTCCAGGACGACCTCGACCGCGCTGCCGGCGTCGGCGTGGTCGACGGGCACCCCGTCGACCAGCAGCGCCCGCACGGTGCCCGACCCGGCGACCTCGTCGTAGCCGGTGAACACCACCGCCGTGCCGAGGGTCACCGCGATGCCCGCGTACACCGAGACGTCGACGTGGCCGGTCTTCTTCGACCGCGCGTCCTCCCGGGCGCGGGTCCGCTGCTCGGTCATCAGCCGGGTGAAGCCCTCGCGGTCGACGGTGAGCCCGGCGTCGGCCGCCATCTCCATCGTGAGGTCGATCGGGAACCCGTAGGTGTCGTGCAGGGTGAACGCGGCCGAGCCGGACAGCCGCGTGCCGCCGGTGGCCCGCAGGTCGCCGACCGCGTTCTCGAAGACCGCCGAGCCGGCGCGCAGCGTCGAGCGGAACGCGTCCTCCTCGGCGTAGGCGATGGTCGAGATCCGCTCCCAGTCGGTGAGCAGCTCCGGGTAGGACGGGGCCATCGCGTCCCGCGACGTGGTCAGCAGCGCCGGCAGCACCGGCTCCTCGACGCCGAGCAGGCGCATCGACTGGACGGCCCGGCGGATCAGGCGGCGCAGCACGTAGCCGCGGCCCTCGTTGCCCGGGACGACCCCGTCGGAGATCACCATCAGCGCCGACCGGACGTGGTCGGCGACGACCCGCAGGCGCACGTCGTCCTCGTGGTTGCGGCCGTAGGCGCGGCCCGACACCTCGGCGGCCCGGTCGAGCACCGGGCGCACCTCGTCGATCTCGTAGAGGTTGTCGACCCCCTGCAGCAGCGAGGCCATCCGCTCCAGGCCCATGCCGGTGTCGATGTTCTTGCGCGGCAGCGGGCCGAGGATCGGGTAGCCCTCCTTGGCCGGGCCGGCGCCGCGCTCGGACTGCATGAACACGAGGTTCCAGAACTCGGTGAACCGGTCCTCGTCGACCGCCGGGCCGCCCTCGGGGCCGTACTGCGGGCCGCGGTCGTAGTAGAGCTCGCTGCACGGGCCGCAGGGGCCGGGGACGGTCATCGACCAGTAGTTGTCGGCCATGCCCCGGCGCACTATCCGCTCGTCGGGCAGACCGGCCACGCGCTTCCAGATGTCGATGGCCTCGTCGTCGTCGAGGTACACCGTGACCCAGATGCGCTCCGGGTCCAGGCCGAGGCCGCCGTCGTCCTGGCTCGTGGTGACGAGCTCCCAGGCGTAGGCGATCGCCTGTTCCTTGAAGTAGTCGCCGAAGGAGAAGTTGCCGTTCATCTGGAAGAAGGTGCCGTGGCGGCTGGTGCGCCCGACCTCCTCGATGTCCTGTGTGCGCAGGCACTTCTGGACGGAGGTGGCGCGGTCCCACGGCGGGGTCTGGTCGCCGAGGAAGAACGGCTTGAACGGCACCATGCCGGCGTTGACGAACAGCAGCGTCGGGTCGTCGAGCAGCAGCGAGGCGCTCGGGACCGGGGTGTGGCCCCGGCTCGCGTAGAAGTCCAGGAACCGCCGCTTGACCTCAGCTGTGCGCATCAGCCGATTCTCCCAGCCCGGGCCCGGGGCTGCGGGAGTTCCCGGGCCGTCCCCGCCCCGGTGGCGCCGCCCGGCCCGGCCGTCCCGGCGACCTCGGCCGTCGGTGCGGCCGGGCC
>CAXSIB010000525.1:0-2591 GCA_964237095.1 uncultured Actinomycetales bacterium | reverse complement strand
GCCGCGATCGTCAGCGCCGCGTCCACCGACTCCGGGCGAAGCGCGGGCAGGTCACCCAGGACCGCGGCCAGCGGGGCGCCGGGCCGCCGGCCGGCCAGCGCGGTGAACCCCGCCTGCAGGGCCGGGTTGAGCCCGGCCGGCGTCCCGTCGGTCAGGACGTCGGCCCCCAGTGCCAGCAGGGGCTCGGTGTCGGCGCCGCGGTCACCGACGACGAGGACCCCGGCCACCACCGGGCAGGCGAGCAGCGCCCGCACGGTGTCGGCGGCGAACGCCGCCGCGAGCCCGGGCCGCCGGCCGTCCCCCACCGCCAGGCGGGACTTGGCCCGCGCCGGACCCTTCACGGGGACGACGACCCACCACGGTCCGGGGACGACGGCCGGACCGGCCTCGACCTCGAATCCGGCCTCGACCTCGACCGGTCGACCGCCGGCCGGGTCGCCCGCGGACGCCGGTCCCGACGACTCGGCGGGCAGGGGCACGACCCGATCCAACCCCGCCGCGCCTCGACCGCCGCCCGGCCGGAGGGGTGCCCGGTGCGCCGGGGGTGCCGTAGCGTGCGGCGGGCCATGGACGACGTCACCGCGCCCGCGCCGGCGCTCCCCGTCCCCGCCGCCCCGGTGGACCCCGACGCCGCTGGTGCCTCCTTCGTCCCGGCCGCCGCCGTGCCGACTGCCGTCCCCGGCCCGGTCCCGCGCCGACTGCGGGTGGCCGTCCTGTTCGGCGGCCGGAGCAGCGAGCACCCGGTCTCGGTGATGACCGCGACCTCCGTCCTGCGGGTGCTGGACCCCCGCCGTTTCGACGTCGTGCCCGTCGGGATCACCCGGGACGGCCGGTGGGTGCTGGCCTCCGGTGCGCCGGCCGCCCTCGGCGCACCCGCCGACGGCGGCCGCGGGCTGCCCGAGGTCGACCCGGCCGGGGACCCGGTGGTCCTCTCCCCGGGGGGCGGCCGGCTGGACGGCGGCACGACAGAACCGGCGGAGATGACGGAACCGGCCGGCCCGGCCGGCCCGGTCGACCCGGCGACCGGAGACACCCCTGTGGCTCCTGACGATCCGGCTCGGCCGGGTCCGGCTCCCACGGGTCTCGGTACCGCGGGCGCGCTCGGGGCGGTCGACGTGGTGCTGCCGCTGCTGCACGGCGCGTTCGGCGAGGACGGGACGCTGCAGGGACTGCTGGAGATGGCCGGCGTCCGCTACGTCGGGTCCGGCGTGCTCGCGTCGGCGCTGGCGATGGACAAGGCGATGACCAAGACCGTCCTCGCCGCCGCCGGGCTGCCGGTCGGGCGCTGGGTCACCCTCACCCCCGCGGAGACCGCCGCGGCCGCGGTCCCGGAGCCCCCGGCGGCCGTCTCCGATCTGCCGGCGGCGCTGGCCGATCGCGTGTCCGGGCTGGGGTATCCGGTGTTCGTCAAGCCCGCGCGGGCGGGGTCCTCGTTCGGGGTCAGCCGCGTCACGGGTCCGGACGGCCTGGCCGGCGCGGTCGCGGAGGCGGCCCGCCACGACCCGCGGGTGATCGTCGAGGCCGCCGTCGTGGGCCGGGAGATCGAGTGCGGCGTCCTGTCCGGGCGGGACGGCGGCGCCCCGGAGGTCAGTGTGTGCGGGGAGATCGTCCTCGACGCGAGCCGCGACCACTACGACTTCGAGGCCAAGTACCTGTCGGACCGCACGGAGCTCGCGGTGCCGGCGGATCTCGAGCCGGCCGTCGCCGACGCGGCCCGCGCCCTGGCCGCGCAGGCCTTCACCGCGCTGGGGTGCGAGGGACTCGCCCGGGTCGACCTGTTCCTGCGCCCGGACGGCCAGCTGGTCGTCAACGAGGTCAACACGATGCCGGGCTTCACCCCGACGTCGATGTTCCCGCGCGTGTGGCAGGCGTCGGGCCTGGAGTACCCGGACCTCGTGGCCCGCCTGGTCGAGACCGCCGCCGCCCGCCCGCTGGGACTGCGGTGACGCCCGCCCCGGCGACCGGGGGACGGGCACCCGGGACCGCAGCGGCCGCCACCGCGGCGGACACCGGGGAGTTCGGCCTCATCGACGCGATCCTCGCCGCCACCGGCGCCGGGGCTCCGGGCGGTCGCCTCGACCCGGAGCAGGTCCCGATCGGTCCCGGGGACGACGCCGCGCTGCTCGCCCTCGCCGGTCCGCGGGTCCTCGTCAGCACCGACATGCTCGTCGAGGGCCGCCACTTCCGCCGCGACTGGTCCGCGGCCGCCGACATCGGGGTCCGGGCCGCGGCGGCCAACCTCGCCGACATCGCGGCGATGGGCGGGTCCCCGCGCGCACTGCTGGTCGGGTTCGGCGCGCCGGCCGACACCCCGGTCGCGTGGGTGCGGGAGCTGGCCGCCGCGCTGGCCGCCGAGGCCGCCGCGGTCGGCGCCGTCGTCATCGGCGGGGACACCGTGGCCGCGCCGCAGGTCGTGCTGGCGATCACCGTGCTGGGCGAGCCGGGCCCGGGCGGGGTCGTCAGCCGCGCCGGGGCCCGTCCCGGGGACGTCGTCGCCCTCGCCGGCCGACTCGGCTGGGCGGCGGCGGGCCTCGCCGTGCTGCGGCGGGGGTTCCGGTCGCCGCGGGCCGCGGTCAACGCCTTCAAGCGGC
>CAXSIB010000524.1:0-2596 GCA_964237095.1 uncultured Actinomycetales bacterium | reverse complement strand
CGTGCGCCGGGCATAGACCGTCGTAGACGAACAGCGCCCCCTCGGGGGGCGGCGCGCGTTCGGCTTCCGCTGTAGAGCCCTTCCATAGGTCGACGAAAGGGTCGCTGCGCAGGGCGCGTTCGAGCCACGGCGAGGGGCGGTCGGCGATCAACACGGCGGGCTGCTTCTGGCCCCCGGGCACCCGCGCGAACGCCACGTCGTCGGCGGGCATCGCATCGTGCGGCGCGAGATCGAAGACCAGCCCCTTGCCGCGGTCGCCGGGCGCCGCGCGAAACGTCAGCACGACCGGGGCACGTTCGCCCGGCCCGAGCCTCAGCTTGCGCGAAGCGAGCGGCGATTCGGTCGACGTGAGCCGCACGGTAACGAATACGTCGCGCGGCGCACGCCCGTAGTTAATCGCGAGCGCGAACGCCTGCACCTCGTCGTCGCTCGCGCCGGCCTCGTCGGGCGCCGCGGCCCCGGCCCCCTGGCGCTGCGGGTGCCCGGCCGGCGGATCGTGCTGCTGCTCGACCCCGCCGACGTCCGGCGCGTGCTCGAGGGGACGCCGACGCCGTTCACCGCGGCCACCCGGGAGAAGACCGCCGCGCTCGGGCGTTTCGAGCCGGCCGCGGTGCTCGTCTCCGCCGCCGCGGACCGGCCCGCGCGGCGACGGCTCAACGTCCACGCCCTCGACACCGGCCTCGAGCTGCACCACCTGGCGCCGGCCGTGGTCGACGTCGTCCGCGGGGAGGTCGACGCCCTGCTCGCGGAGACCGGGGCGGCCGGTGCCGGGACCGGGACGCTCGACTGGGACCGCTTCGCCGCCGCGTTCGGGCGGATCGTCCGCCGCGTCGTGCTCGGCGACGCCGCCCGGGACGACACCGGGGTCACCGACCTGCTGGGCCGGCTCCGCCAGGACGGCAACTGGGGGCCGTTCCACCCCCGCCGGCCCGGGGTCGAGCGGGAGCTCGCCGAGTGTCTCCGGTGGTACCTCGCGGCTGCCGACCCGGACAGCCTGGCCGGGGCCCTGGCCTCGGCGGTCGTCACCGAAGCGCATGCGGGTGCGGCTGCCGCCGCCGACGCCGACCGCACCGACGCCGACGCGGCCGGACAGCTCCCGCACTGGCTGTTCGCCTACGACGCGGCCGCGATCGCGTGCTACCGGGCCCTCGCCGCGCTGAGCACCCACCCCGGGGTCCGTGCCCGCCTCGACGCGGAGGCGGCGGCGGTCGACCTCGCGGTCCCGCAGGTCCTGCCGTTCGCCCGCGCGGTGGTGCTGGAGTCGTTGCGGCTGTGGCCGACCACGCTGGTGATCCTCCGCGAGAGCACGGCCGCCACGGCGTGGGGCGACGGGGTGCTGCCCGCGGGGACGACCTTCCTCATCGTGAGCTCGTACCTGCACCGCGACCCCCGCCGGGTGGCCTGGGCGGACCGGCTCGACCCGGACGCCTGGCTGGACGACCGCGTGGCCGGCAGCTGGTCGCTGGTGCCGTTCAGCGGCGGCCCGGCGGGGTGCCCGGGCCGCAACGTCGTGCTCCTGACGGCCAGCACCCTGCTGGCCGCGCTCGCCGAACGGGTCACCCTCGACCTGGTCGACCCGGCGGCGGCGCGGCTCGACCCGGCGCGCCCGCTGGCCGGCACCGTCGACCACCTGGCGCTGCGGTTCACGGTGACTCCGGCCAGGAGCCCGGTGACTCCGGTCGGCAGCGGGGCGTCGCCGGTCAGGAGCTCGGGCCGAACCGCTCCACCCTGACCGCGCCGGTCGGCGTCCCCGCGTCGACGAGAGCGGTGCTCACGGTCTCGGCGAAGGACGCCGACCCGCACACGAAGACGGTCGGGGCCGGCTCCGGGTCCGCCGCGACCGGTGGCGCGACCGGTCCGGCCGACGGGGCGACCAGCGCCGCCAGCTCCCCCGGCGTGAGCCGGCCGGCCGGGCGCCCCGCGGGGGAGGTCTCCCGGGACAGCGCGACCAGGGCCCCGGCGGCGGTGAGCTCCGCGGCGTAGGGCAGGTCCGTGAGCGTGCGGGCCGACACCGCGAGGCGCAGGCGCCCCGGGTGCCCGAGGTGCGCCGCGTGGCGGGCCATCGCGACCAGGGGCACCACCCCGCTGCCGCCCGCGACCGCGGCGGCCGGGGTGGTCCCGTCCCAGACGAACCAGCCGCCGATGGGCCCGCGGACCTCGAGGGCATCACCGACCGCGACCTCGTCGGCGAGGTAGCCCGACACCTCACCGTCCTCGAGCCGCTCGACGAACAGCTCCAGCAGGAGGTCCGACGGCGCGGACGCGACGGAGTAGGAACGCTGGGCGACGTAGCCGTCGTCGGCGGTCAGGCGCACGACGTAGTGCTGGCCGGGCAGGTGGTCGACGCGGTCGGGGACCTCCAGGCGCAGCACCACCCCGCGCGGCGTGGGGTGCGTGACCGAGCGCACCACCGCGGTCCGCCGGCCTCCCGCCGGCGCCGGGGCCGGGGCCGGGGCCGGGGTCGAGCGGGGACCGGTCTCAGCGCCGACGCCGGGCTCAGTCACCCTGGTAGCGCTGCTCGAGCCACGGGTCACCGAGGTCGTGGTAGCCGTTGCGCTCCCAGAACCCCTGCTCGTCGTGGTCGAGCAGCGTCAGT
>CAXSIB010000523.1:0-2597 GCA_964237095.1 uncultured Actinomycetales bacterium | reverse complement strand
GGGCATCCCGTACCTCGCCTCGACCGCGTTCTACGCGGTGGTGGTCGCGGTCGTGTTCGCGCTGTGGCACCGCAGCGAGGGGACCCTGTCCATCCACAGCATCGTGACCCGGCGCCGGGAGACCTTCTACTGGGTCACGGTCCTGGCCACCTTCGCCCTCGGCACCGCGGCCGGTGACCTGACGGCGACCACGCTGGACCTGGGCTTCCTCGACTCCGCGGTCCTGTTCGCGGTGCTCATCGTCGTCCCGTGGGTGGCGTGGCGGCGCTTCGGGATGTCCGAGGTGGTGGCGTTCTGGTTCGCCTACGTCCTGACCCGCCCGCTCGGGGCCTCGGTCGCCGACTGGCTCGGCAAGCCGCACGCCAGCACCGGCCTCGGTCTCGGCGACGGGACGGTCAGCGCGGTCGCGACCGCGCTGATCGTCGTGGGCGTGGCGTACCTGGCCGTCGCCCGCCACGACATCCAGCCCCCGCTGGACGCGGCGACCGCCCCCGCGCTCCCGGTCCGCTCCGGCCGGGTCTGAGGTCGCGGCTCAGCGGCGGGTCGCGCGGAACGGCAGCCAGACCACGAGGCCCATCAGGGCCATCGCGAGCGGGATGTGGATCGCGGTCAACTCGGCGTGGTCCCCGATGAGACCGCCGATGTAGGCCTCGACGACGAGCAGGACGACGAGAGCGATGCTCCCGATCACCAGGTCGCGCCGTGAGCGCAGCTTCACCAGCGCGACGATCGTCGCGAGCACGGCGAGCGCGATGGCCACCTCGCCGCCCTTGGCGTGCACCGAGACCCAGTTGTCCTGGTAGTCCTCGCCCTCGTGGATGAAGAGCCCGGCCCACAGGCCCTGCAGCAGCACCGCCACCGTGGCGAGGCCGATCAGCACGCTGTACAGGGTGTTCGTCGTGCCGCGCCCGGTGGTGGCGGGAGCCATGCGGGTCTCGTCGGTGGTCGCCATGGAATACCTCTCGGTCGGGACGCACGGCGCCGGCCGGGCGCTTGATCGACTATCTCATCGGTAGTCGACGAGGGTACGCCGGGGTGGGTCAGGCCGCGCGGACGGCCAGGACGACCAGGCTGCCCAGGCCGGCGACGATGCAGTAGACGGCGAACGGCAGCAGCGTGCGGGTCCGGAACCACCGGGTCAGGAAGCGCACGGAGACGTAGGCGCCCAGCCCGGACAGGACACTGCCGAACAGGACCTGGCCGCGGATCCCGTCGCCGAGGGGGCCGGCGAGGTCCGGCAGCTTCAGCACGCCGGCGGCCAGGATCACCGGGGTGGCGAGCAGGAAGGAGAAGCGGGCCGCGTCCTCGTGGTCCAGGCCGCGGCCGAGCCCGGCGCCCATCGCCGCCCCCGAGCGGCTGATCCCCGGGAACAGCCCGCCGATCTGGGCCGCGCCGATCAGGACCGCGGACCCCACTCCCGTGCGGGCCAGTCGGGCGTCCGACGCCACCGCGGTCGCGGTCGTCGTCGCACCCCCGCCCGCCGCCGAACCCGTGCGGCGGGCCCGGCGGGTGCGTTCGGCGGCCACGAGCAGGAGGCCGTTGACGACGAGGAACGCCGCCGTCGGGGCGGGCCGGCCGAGCACGGTCCGGAACAGGTGCTCCAGCAGCAGCCCGGCCAGGCCGACGGGGATCGTCGCGAGCACCAGCAGCCAGCCGAGGCGCTGGTAGGGCGTGCTGATCCGCCGTTCGCGCACGCTGGTGACGAGCCCGCCCACGATCCGGAGCCAGTCCCGCCGGAAGAAGACGATGAGTGCCACCGCCGTCGCGACGTGCAGGCCGACGACGAAGGCCAGGTACGGCGACTCCGGCGACGAGACCGACAGGTCCCGGGCCCAGCTGCCCCCGATGAGGGCGGGGACGAGGATGCTGTGTCCCAGGCTGGACACGGGGAACAGCTCGCTGACCCCCTGGACCAGCCCGATCACGCCGGCCTCGAGCCAGCTGATGTGCGACATCGTCGCCTCCTTCGTCTACTACCGGAAGGGTAGTAGAAGAACGGCCGGCGGCGGGGCCGCCGGCGAGTTCGGCGCGCGCGCTCGGCGCGGCCGGGCGGTCCGGGTGGTGTTGCGGCTCCACTCGGCCGGGAGGATGATCCTTTGGTTACCACTCGACTGATAGTCGAGTCGGATGCCGGCGTGGGGGTCACGCCGGGCCAGCGCGGCCGGTGCACCCGGCCCGGGCGACGACGGGGGACGCCATGGACGCGACGCAGGGCCGGGACGAGGAGCAGGAGCGGGTGACGGGCGGGACGCCCGGGGACGCCCGTCGGGCGTCGGTCAGCCGCCGCGGTCTCATGCAGGCCGCGGGTGCGACGGCCGGCGCGCTGGCGGCGGTCGCCGCGGTGTCCGGCTCCCCGGCGGCCGCGGCCACCGTCCCGCTCGACGCGGCCATGCCGTCGGGGGCCGCGCTCGACACCTCCGTCGCGGCCGCGGCGATCCCGGCGCCCGACGGCCTGCGGGTGGACGCCGGGGCGTTCCTGACCACCGACCAGGGCCTGCGGATCGCCGACGACCAGAACTCCGAGCGCGCCGGGGTCCGCGGGCCGACGCTGCTGGAGGACTTCGCGCTGCGCGAGAAGATCATGCACTTCGACCACG
>CAXSIB010000522.1:0-2597 GCA_964237095.1 uncultured Actinomycetales bacterium | reverse complement strand
GGTCGGGCCGAGCCGGGTCGGGCGCCGCGGGGTCGCGTGGCGCCGGGCCGGGCGCCGCTGGATCTCACCGGTCGTCCTGCTCGCGATCTGGCAGCTGGCGAGCTCGACGGGGGCGCTGTCCCCGCAGAAGCTCGCGAGCCCGACCGACATCCTGTCCGAGGCCTGGGACCTGCTGGCCGACGGCCGGCTGGAGACCGCGCTCGCCGCGTCGCTGCAGCGGGTCGTCATCGGCTTCACCGTGGGAGCCGTGGCGGGCCTGGTGTCCGGGGCGGTCTCCGGCCTGTCCCGGTGGGGTGAGGCGCTGCTGGACCCGCCGCTGCAGATGGTGCGGACCCTGCCGTTCCTGGGGCTGATCCCCCTGTTGATCCTCTGGTTCGGGATCGGCGAGCTGCCCAAGGACCTGCTGATCGCCCTCGGCGTCGCGTTCCCCATCTACCTGAACACCTTCGCGGGGATCCGCGGGGTCGACGACCGGCTGCTCGAGGCGACCGCCGTCCTCGGCTTCACGCGCGTCGAGCGGCTGCGCCACGTGGTCCTCCCCGCGGCGCTGCCCCAGGTGCTGGTGGGTCTGCGCCAGTCCCTCGGGATCGCCTGGCTCAGCCTCGTCGTGGCCGAGCAGCTCGCCGTGAACTCCGGCCTCGGCTTCCTGATCAACAACGCGCGGGAGTTCCTGCAGACCAACGTGATCGTGGTCTGTCTGCTGGTCTACGCGGTCCTCGGGCTCGCGACCGACGGGCTCGTGCGGGGCCTCGAGAGAAGGGCGCTGGCATGGCGACGACCGTCGCGGGCATGAGGTCCACCGACGCCGTGGGACGGGACGCCGCCGCAGTCGCGGACGCGGACACCGTCGTGGACGTCCGCGGCCTCGGCCGGGCGTTCGAGGGCCGCACGGTGCTGCACGACCTCGACCTCGCGATCGCCCCCGGGGAGTTCGTCGCGCTGCTCGGGCGCAGCGGGTCGGGGAAGTCGACGCTGCTGCGTGTGCTCGCCGGGCTCGACCGGGACGCGACGGGCACGGCCCGGGTCCACGGGACGGTGTCCGTGGCGTTCCAGGACGCCAGGCTCCTGCCCTGGCGGCGGGTCCGGGACAACGTCGTGCTCGGGCTGCACCGCGACCTCGGCGGCCGGAGCCTCGCGGCGGTCGGCGACGAGGCCCTCGCCGAGCTCGGTCTCAGCGAGCGCGCGGAAGCGTGGCCGCTGACCCTGTCCGGCGGTGAGGCACAGCGGGTCTCCCTCGCGCGGGCCCTGGTCCGCGAGCCGGACCTCCTGCTGCTCGACGAGCCGTTCGGGGCGCTCGATGCCCTGACCCGCCTGACGATGCAGCACCTCGTCCTCGATCTCTGGGCGCGCCACCGGCCCGCGGTGCTGCTCGTCACCCACGACGTCGACGAGGCCCTCGCGCTCGCCGACCGCGTCCTCGTCCTCGTCGACGGCCGGGTCGCCCGCGACGACCGCATCCACCTGCCCCGACCGCGCGACCGCGCGCCGCTCGACGAGCTGCGCACCGCGGTCCTGGCCGACCTGGGGGTCCACTGATGCCGGCCCTCGACACCCACCCCCACCCTGGAGTCCTTGTGCCCACTGCTGATCACTTCACTCGTCCGGTTCCCGCCCGCATCCCCGTGCCCGGGGCGCGCACGCTCGGGCGGCGGCCGCTCGCCGCCACCGCCTCCAGGCGCGGCGTCCTGCTGGGCGGGCTCGCCGCGGGGCTGGCCGCGTGCGGCCACGGATCGTCCGCGAGCGCGGGAGCGAGCGGCCCGGCGGCCGCCGCGGTCGACCTGTCCACCGTCACGCTGGACGTGGGTGACCAGAAGGGCGGCTCGGTCCAGTCCCTGCTGACCGCCGCCGGGCTCTACACCGACCTCCCCTACCAGGTGAAGTGGTCGACGTTCACCTCGGGGCCGCCGATCCTCGAGGCCATCAACGCCGGCGCGATCGACGTCGGCGGCGTCGGGAACACCCCCCCGATCTTCTCGGCGGCCGCGAAGGCGTCGATCCGGATCATCGCGGCCTCGCAGCAGGCCCGTGCGAGCAACTCCGTCCTGGTGCCGAAGTCCTCCACCGTCACGAGCTTCGCCGGCCTGAAGGGCAAGAAGATCGCTGTCGCCCAGGCGAGCTCGGCGCACGGCCAGGTCCTGCTGGAGCTGGCGAAGAACGGCCTGGCGGTCTCCGACGTCAGCCTGGAGTTCCTGCAGCCGGCCGACGGCCTCGCCGCCTTCAGCCAGGGCTCGGTCGACGCCTGGGCGGTGTGGGAGCCCTACATCTCCCAGGGCGAGCAGGGCTACGGCGGCCGGATCGTCGCGCCCGGGTCCGACGGCTCGGCCAACGGCTACACGTTCACGATCTCGAGCCCCAAGGCCCTCGCCGACCCCGGCAAGAGCGCTGCTCTCGCCGACTACGTCAGCCGGGTGTCGCGGGCCTACCGGTGGTCGTCGACGCACAAGCCCGCCTGGGCCGCGATCTTCGCGTCGCAGACCGGGCTCACCGAGGCGATCTCCCTCGCCGCGATCACCCACCAGGACCAGAAGCCCATCCTGCTCACCTCGGCGGTCGCGGCCTCGGAGCAGAAGCTGGCCGACGCGTTCGTCGCCGCCGGC
>CAXSIB010000521.1:0-2613 GCA_964237095.1 uncultured Actinomycetales bacterium | reverse complement strand
GGAGAGTGGGCCCCGGACACACCGATCTGCTGGTCGGCCGTGAGCCGGGCGGACCCGTGCCGCTCGGCGGCCACGGCGTACACGGCGTCGGCGTACCGGAGGGAGCCCTGGGCCAGGATCCAGGCGCGGTGGACGTCGGCCCAGGGGTGGCCTCGATGACGATCTCGAGCGCCTCGGCGTCGGCGAGCGCCGGCCGGAGGTCACCCGGCGGGAAGGGGTGCGACGGCCGGTCCGAGGCGGCCCGCAGGCCGGACATCACCTTGACCGCGGAGTGCCCGGGCGCGACCAGGGGCTCGGCGGCCGGCACCGCGGCCAGTGCCGCCCGGGCCGCGATCCCCCGCGGTCCGGGGTCGATGACCGCGTCGATGACCACCGGAGAATGGACGATCACCCGCCGATCCGACCGAACTGGTCACCGCGGTCGTCGTCGGGCCGGTCGACGGCGGTGGGGTCCGGATGTGTGCACCAGTCGCTTCGAGAGCGGCTTCCGACGGTCGACCGGAGAGGCGTCGGCGGTCCGACCCGACCCCCCACCCGTCGGTCCCGGAGGGGCGCCCAGGGCTGGTCGTGGGCGCGGCGGGCGGCTGACGCCGGGCCGACCGGGGTCCGCGGCCGGCGGGGCAGCAGCGCCCCCGCTCCGCCGTCGTCGTCACCGGGACGGCCGGGATCCTGGGAGGACCACTCGACCGACCAGCCCCGCCGCCGCCGGCGGAGCTCGCTGACCGTCGTGGTGGCGTCCACGAGCGGGGTGGGCCACAGTCGGTGGACGTCTCGACCGAAACGCACACGGGCGGCGTCGGAGTCGCGCGCGCGGACCATCAGGTAGACCACCAGCCGGCCGTCGTGCAGACCGAGCGCGAAGCCGCTCGGCCACGGGCGCCGCCCGGCCAGCCGCACCCGGGCGCCGGCCGCCAGGTCGGACCCACCGCCCGGCTGACGCCCGACCGCGGTCACCACGAACAACATCATTCCGCAGTGCCGACCCCGTGGCCGCACCGTCGTGCGCCGAATCCCGACGCCTGCGGCCCTCCGTGCACGAGCACATGGCTAACCTGACCGACCCGGGCGCGCGAGTGGTCGACACCGGCCCACCGGCGGTCGTCCGGGCTAGCGAGGAGCGCCATGAGAGCACCGACGGTCCGGTCCACCCTGTTCCGGCGGCCGGCGCGATGAGCTTCGAGGCGCCGGCGGGCGACCGTCTCGAGCTGGTCGGCCACGACCCGGACGGCGCGGACCCGTTCGTCTTCGGCCTGCCGTCGCCGGAGGTGCTGCACGCCTACGAGCAGGTGTCCCCCGGCCTCGCCGACCGGATCCTCACCCTGGCCGAGACCGAGGCACAGGCCCGGCGCGACGCCGAGCGGGCCGCGGCGAGCGCGATCCCGTACGACCGGATCGCCCAGCTGGCCGCGCTCGTGGTCGTCGTCCTCTTCCTGGTCGCGTCGGTCTACCTGATCACCCGCGGGCACCCGATCACCGGCTGCATCCTCGGCATCGTCGACCTGGTGGCGCTCATCAGCGTCTTCGCGACCGCCGGCCGGCGGGGCAGCCGAGGCGGTTCCTCGACCTGACCCGGCGACAGCTGCGGAGAACTCGATCCACAGCGCGCTGACCTGCGGGAACATGTCCTGTCGGTCCTCTGTTGGAGGGTCGTGCTCGATCCCGGGGTCACTGCCACTCCCGGGCCGCTCGTGTCCTGAACGGAAATGCCGTGTCCCTCTCGCCGTACCGCGCCGCCCTGTCCCACCCGGGGGTGCGGGCCCTCCTCCTGCTCGCGATCATCGCCCGCATCCCGATCACGGCCGCACCGGTCGTCCTCACCCTGCACGTCGTGCTCGACCTCCACCGCGGCTTCACCGAGTCCGGCCTGCTCGCGACGGCGTTCGCCGTCGGCGGCGCCCTCGGGGCTCCGCTGCTGGGCCGCACGATCGACCGGGTCGGTCTCCGGCCCGTCCTCGTCCTGACCACCGCCGCGGACGGGGCGTTCTGGCTCAGCGCCGGCCACCTGCCCTACGAGGCCCTGCTCGCGACCGCGTTCGTCGGCGGCCTGCTCGCGATCCCGATCTTCTCGGTGACGCGGCAGTCCCTGGCCGCGCTCATCCCGGCCGGGGAGCGCCAGGCGGGTTTCTCCCTCGACTCGATGTCGGTCGAGCTGTCGTTCGCGATCGGCCCGGCGCTGGGCATCGTGCTGCTGACCCAGGCCGGGTCGTCGGTCACGCTGCTGACCGCGGCCGTCCTGATCATCGGATCGGGCGTCGCCCTCACGGTCCTGGACCCGCCCGTGCACGGCGAGGACGGGGCGGACCCGGCGCGGCGGTCCAGCCAGCAGAAGCGCCCGGCCACGGCGGCCACGCCGGTCCCGCTGCGCAGCTGGCTGAACGGCGCCGTGCTCGCGGTGCTGCTGGCCACGTTCGCGACCGTCTTCACCGTTGCCGGCACCGACACGGCGATCACCGCGGTGATGCGCTCCTTCGACCGGGTCGACCTGCTCGGGCTGGTCTTCGGGATCTGGTGCCTGGCGTCCCTCGTCGGGGGCTTCGTCTACGGCGGGCTCGACCGCCGCGTCGACCCGATGGTGATGCTCGCCCTGCTCGCTGTCCTGTGCGTCCCGGTGGT
>CAXSIB010000520.1:0-2627 GCA_964237095.1 uncultured Actinomycetales bacterium | reverse complement strand
AGGGCCCAGGCCAGCGACACCTGCGCGGGGGCGAGGCCGAGGCCGTCGGCCGCCGTGGCCACCCCCGCCACGACGCGCCGGCCGCGCTCGTCGAGGTAGCGCTCGACGTACCCCGCCAGCTGCGGGGACGCCCCGCGGGACTCCCGCGGCACCCCGGTGCGGTACTTGCCCGTCAGGACCCCGCGGCCCAGCGGCGCCCAGGCGAGCAGGCCGACGCCGAGGTGGCGGGCGGCGGCGCCGAGCTCGCCCTCCGCCGCCCGGTTCACCAGCGAGTACTCCGCCGCCACGCTCACCGGAGCGGCCCCGAACCGGCTCCCCGCGGCGGTGGCCACGGTCAGCGCCAGCTGCCACGCCGCGACCCCGGACACCCCGACGTAGCGGACCCGCCCGCTCGCCAGCGCCGCCTCGCACGCGGACAGGGTCTCGGCGAGGGGCACCGCGTCGGTGAAGGACTGCAGCTGCCACAGGTCGACGTGGTCGGCGTCGAGGCGGTCGAGGGAGGCGTCGAGCGCCCCGAGCAGCCCGCGGCGGGAGAGGTCGACCGACCGGGCGCCGCCGGCCCGGCCCAGCCCGGCCTTGGTCGCGACGACGAGGTCGCGGCGCAGCCCGGGGTCGGCGCCCAGCACCGAGCCGAGCACCGCCTCCGCGGCGCCGTCGCCGTAGGAGGCCGCGGTGTCCACCAGGGTGCCGCCGGCGTCGCGGAAGGTGCGGAGGATCTCGCGCGCCTCGTGGGCGTCGGTGCCCTGGCCCCAGCCCATCGTGCCCAGCCCGAGGGCGGAGAAGCCGAGCCCGCTCGCACCGGCACGCCTGACGTCCACGGAGCCGCACGGTAGGGCACCGGGGGCGTCCCCGCCGGGCGGCCCGCCGGACCACCGGCCCGCCGCAACGGCTCCACCTACACTGGGATCGCCCGCCGCCGGGCCCTGATCCGCATTCACGCCCCTTCGCGCTCGCTCACCCGAGCCGCCACATCGAACGGAGAGTCTCGGTGGCCAGCCGCTCAGACCTGCGCAACGTCGCGATCATCGCGCACGTCGACCACGGCAAGACGACCCTCGTGGACGCCATGCTCCGCCAGACCGGCGCCTACGCCGCCGAGCAGGACGCCCGGGTCATGGACTCGAACGACCTGGAGCGCGAGAAGGGCATCACGATCCTCGCGAAGAACACCGGGGTGTTCTACACCGCCCCGGACGGCGCGGCCTACACGATCAACATCATCGACACCCCGGGCCACGCGGACTTCGGCGGCGAGGTCGAGCGCGGCCTGTCCATGGTCGACGGCGTCGTGCTGCTGGTCGACGCGAGCGAGGGCCCGCTGCCCCAGACCCGCTTCGTGCTGCGCAAGGCCCTCGAGCTGCGCCTGCCCGTCGTGCTGGTCATCAACAAGGTGGACCGGTCCGACGCGCGCATCGCCCAGGTCGTCGACGAGACCTACGAGCTGTTCCTCGACCTCGACGCCGACGAGGAGCAGATCGAGTTCCCGATCATCTACGCGCAGGCCCGGGCCGGGAAGGCCTCGGTCAACCGCCCGGAGGACGGCACCAGCCCGGACTCCCCGGACCTCGAGCCCCTCTTCGCGGCGCTGCTGGAGTCGATCCCGGCGCCGACCTACGACGAGGACGCCCCCCTGCAGGCGCACGTCACCAACCTCGACTCCTCGCCGTACCTGGGTCGCCTGGCCCTGTGCCGTATCCGCAACGGCGAGCTCCGCCGCGGCCAGAACGTGATCTGGTGCCGCGTCGACGGGACCCAGCGCCCGGTCCGGGTGTCGGAGCTGCTGAAGACCGAGGGTCTCGAGCGGGTCGTCGCAGACCTCGCCCGCCCGGGGGACATCGTCGCGGTCGCGGGCATCCCCGACATCACCATCGGGGAGACCCTCGCCGACCCGGAGGACCCGCGCCCGCTGCCCGTCATCACCGTCGACGAGCCCAACATCTCCATGACCATGGGCATCAACACCGCCCCGACGTCGGGCCGCAGCGGGACGAAGATCACCGCGCGGCAGCTGCGGACCCGCCTGGACGCGGAGCTGATCGGCAACGTCAGCGTGCAGGTGCTGCCCACCGAGCGGCCGGACACCTGGGAGGTCCGCGGGCGCGGTGAGCTGGCGCTGGCGATCCTCGTCGAGCAGATGCGCCGCGAGGGCTTCGAGCTGACCGTCGGCAAGCCGCAGGTCGTCACCCAGCTCGTCGACGGCAAGCTGCAGGAGCCGTTCGAGAAGCTGACGATCGACATCCCCGAGGAGTTCATGGGCGTCGTGAGCCAGCTGCTCGGGCTGCGCCGCGGGATCCTCGAGCAGATGGTCAACCACGGCACGGGGTGGACCCGCCTGGAGTACCTCGTGCCCGCCCGCGGGCTCATCGGCTTCCGGACCCACTTCCTCACCGAGACCCGGGGCACCGGCCTGCTGCACCACGTCTTCGACTCCTACCAGCCCTGGGTGGGGGAGCTGCGCACGCGGCCGACCGGCTCGATGGTGGCCGACCGCCCGGGCCCGACGACGGCGTTCGCCCTGGCCAGCCTGAGCGAGCGCGGGACGATGTTCGTCGACCCGGGCATCGAGGTCTACGAGGGCATGATCGTCGGCGAGAACAGCCGCTCGGACGACATGGACGTCAACCCCA